>NZ_JAJQJP010000042.1:0-16532 GCF_021245825.1 Gordonia metallireducens
CTAGTCTCGTGGGCTCGTATATGTTTATAAGCCCACCCACAACCACCACCGCATGCACCGCCACCAACAACTCCAACGACCGCGACATCACCACCCCAACAGCAGAATCCACCCCCACACCCACACCCAACAACCGCCGCGCAACCCCCGCCACCAAACCACCGAACTCCCCATACGACACCACCCGATCCCCACACCGCACCGCCACCTGCGACCCCGACAACCCCACCCGCTCAGCCACCACCGAACCCACCGAACGACCACCCCACCCCAACTCCACCACCGCACCCCGAGACCACGTCTCGACCGTGCCGCGCATCTCCGCGGGCATCGGATCGAGCGCCGCGACGGGCGTGGCGGGGTCGTCGGCGAGCAACTGCAGGAGATCGACCAGCGATGCCGCGATCACCTCGGCGACCTCGGCGTCCACGGCGACCAGATCGGCTTTCACCGTGAGCGACAGCTCGTCGGCGTCCGGGGCCGCGATGAGCGCCAGCGGATAGTGGGTCGCGTCCGAGGTGGTCACGTCGCGGATCTCGAGCCCGGACGTGCGCGATCCCTCCAGCACGGCTCCCGTGTCGACGGGATAGGACTCGTAGACCACCAAGGTGTCGAAGAGCGCGGGATGCCCGGAAACACGGGTGATCTCGCCCAGACCGAGGAACTGGTGGTCGACAAGCCCGGCACGGGATGCGTGGAGCGTCGTCACCAGATCGGCGACCGTCCGGTTCGGGTCGACGTCCGCGACGACGGGCACCGTGTTGATGAAGAGACCGATCATGGCGTCGGCCCCGTCGAGGTCGGCCGGCCGACCCGACACCGTCTCGCCGAAGACGACGCGTCGTTCTCCGGTCAGTCGCGACAGCAGGATCGACCAGGCCGCGTGGAGCGCGGTGCTCGTGGTGCTGCCGAGTTGCCGGACCCGTTCCTCCAGCCGGGCACGACCGGCGGCGTCCAGGCGCGCGGCGATCTCGTACGGACGACGCTCCTCCTGGCGGGCGCGGGCGGCGTGGTGGGGCGCGACCACGGTGGGCGTGACGCCGGCGAGAACGTTCTGCCACGCGGCGAGCGCGGCGGCACGATCTCGGCGATCCAGCCACTCGAGGTAGGACTCCATGTCGGTGGCCGGGGTGACCGCGGGACGGCCGAGATGTGCGGCGAGGAGATCGGCGACGAGGATCGGCCCGGACCACCCGTCGAGGATGATGTGGTGCGCGGTGATCACGACGGTGAGTGCGGGACCGGCGATGCTGTGGTGCGAGACGGCGGTGAACCTGATCAACGGCGGCGAATCGAGGTGGAACGGCCTGATGCGATCCTGTTCGGCGAGTTCGGCGATGCGTTCGGCCGCTTCCGCGACCTCTGCTCCGGTGAGGTCGATGCCGCGGAAGTCGGGATCCGTCACCACCCCGTGATCCGCCGGTGGGATCACCACGACGGGTCGGCCCGCGCCGGTCCGGGTGAACGCGGACCGCAGGACCCGTTGGCGCGCCAGCAGTTCGCGGATCGCCGGCAGCAACGCGGTCGGCGCGTGCTCACCGGCGAACTCGATGATCGACTGTGTGACATAGGGGTCGGTCGGATGCCCGGCGCCGTCGAACTCAGCGACGTCGAACCCAGGGGTACCGGCGAGACGTTCGGCCTCGTAGATCAACCCCTGTTGCAGCGGGGTCGGCGGCCAGATCGCCGGCGCGGTGTGGGAGCGTCCCGCCGAGTACCTCTCGACCAGATCGTCGATCTCGGTCTGCGAGACTCCCCCGCCGATGACGTCGGTCTCGCTGGGCCCCGGGTCCCCCACCGATTCCACGTACGCGGCGAGCGAGGACAGTGCGGCATCCCATCGAGAGGCGATGTCGTCGAGTACGTCGCGACCGAGCACCGCTTCGGGCGCCGAGAGATCCAGTCGCAACGAGCGCCCGCGCGGGGACGGCACCGTCCCCATGGTTGCGGTGAGCGCGGCGAGAGCCGTCATGCCGCCGGTCACCGACGGCGGGAGCACCGGCGCGTCGCCGACCGGGAGGAACTCGGTGGCCGCCGTGTCGGCGTCGTCCTCCGAACCGGCCAGGCTCCCCAGGTAGTTGACGGTCACCGGCGGCAACGGGCGGTCACGCAGGGGTGACCCGGGCCGCGACCAGCGCAGCGCACCGAACGCGATGCCGTTGTCCGGCATACGTTTCTGCCGGTCCTTGAGAGACTTGAGGATCGTCGCCAGGTCGCGTCCGGGTGACGTCCCGGCCTCGGGGATCTCGACGCCGACCGGGACGAAGGAGGTGAACCAGCCGACGGTCTCGCTCAGGTCGGCGCCCGGCGCGACGGACTCCTCGCGCCCGTGGTTCTCCAGGAGCATCGACACCGTGCGGGCGTCGTACCCGAGTCGACCGGCGGCCGTTCCGGTGGCGAGGGCGTAGGCGAGGGCCGTGGCGACCACGGTGTCGGCGCGGGCGCCGAACGCATCCGCGACCCGACCCAGCACGGACTCGGTGCGGTCGGGTTCGACGACGTGGGTCGTGGAGATGGTGGTCCGCAACCGATCTCGGACCGGGTCGAGCACCGAGGCCGTCGACGACGGCAACTGTTCGGTCCACCAGTCGATCTCCCGCTCACGGTCGGCGAGTTCGGACAACACCTGCGCCCACCGGCGGAAGGACGTCCCGCGGGCGGTGACCTGGGGTTGGTCGCCGCTGCGGTACTGCCACCAGGCACGGGCCAGGCCGGACACGATGGTCGGCCACGACACCGCGTCGACGCCGAGGTGATGGATCGCGATCACCAACCGGCCGACCGTGTCCCGGCCGTCGGCGACCCGCACTCCCACGGCCGCGACGAGTCGTCCACGTTCGGGTGAGAGGGCGCCGAGAGCCCGTCGATGCGCCTCCCGCACCGCCTCCTCGAGAGTGGCTGACGCAGAACCGGTGGCCGGCCGCACCGGGTCGTGGATCTCGACCAGGACGTCGTCGGCGCTCCCGGCTCCGGCGATCACGACGGGCTCGCCGTCCTCGCCGATCTGCAACGACGCGGTGAGCATCGGGTGCGCCGCCACCACCGCAGCGGTCACGGCGCGCAGGGCGTGTTCGTCGATGTCGGCCGGCAGGGTCAGCACCGTGCTCTGCGAGAAGTCGGCGATGTCGTCGAGCCCGTCGGCGAGGTCGAGTATCCACGCCACGCCCGGCGTCGGCGCGACCGGCCCGATGCCACCGCCGGGCAGTTCGTCGAGCACCGCGTCGGGTTCGTGCCGGGACAGCCGCGCGAGGTCGCGGATGGTCGCGGCGCCGAACACGTCACGAGGGGTGAGACCGAAACCGGCGGCCCGCAGCATCGAGGTCAGGCGGATCGACGCGATCGAATCGCCGCCGAGAGCGAAGAACGAACCGGTCATCGGGACCTGTTCGACGCCGAGGACGGCGGCGACGATCCCGGCGACGACCCGTTCGGTGTCCGTCGCCGGCTCCGCATCGGACGCGGTGTGCACCAGCATGTCGAAATGCGGTGCGGGGAGAGCCTTCCGGTCGAGCTTTCCGGCGCTGCTGAGCGGCGCGTCGGGCAGCGTCACCCACAGCGTGGGCCGCATGTAGGCGGGCAGCGCACCCGCCACCGCCTCCCGCGCACGGCCGAGGCTGTCGGCGCTCTCGGGTCCGATCAGGTAGCCGACGAGATGCTCCGCGCCGCCCGGGGCCCGCGCCAGGGTGACCGCGGCCTGCCGGACCCCGGAGACGGTCGCGAGAACCGACTCGATCTCGCCCAACTCGATCCGCTGGCCGCGGAGCTTCACCTGGAAGTCGCTGCGGCCCAGATACTCCAGCTCGCCGGAACGGTTCCGGCGGACCAGGTCCCCGGTGCGGTAGAGCCTGTCCCCCTGCCCGAACGGGTCGGCGACGAAACGGCCCGCGGTCAGATCGGCGCGCCCGGCATACCCCCGGGCCAGCTGGACACCGCCGAGATACAGTTCGCCGGCGACACCGGTGGGTACCGGCCGCAGACGATCGTCGAGGACGAGGCTCTGCGTGTTCCAGATCGGCCGACCCATCGGCACCACCTCGCGGTGATCGCCGAGGGTGGCGGCGGTGACCTCCACCGCGGCCTCCGTCGGACCGAAGAGATTGTGGACCCGCACCCGGGGCAGGACGGCGCGCACCGCGGCGAGGGTGGCCGGCGCCAGCGCCTCGCCCGAGCAGTAGAGGTGTCGCAGGCTCGGCAGCGCCCCGCCCCCGGTGTGATCGAGGATCTCGACGAACACCGTCAGCAGCGACGGGACGAAGTGCACGGTGGAGACCTGCTCGTCGTCGATCAGCCGGGCGATGGCGTGTGGATCGAGGTGTGCGTCGTCGGGTGCGATCACCATCCGGGCGCCGGTGATCGGCGGGGTGAAGAGCTCGGGCACCGACACGTCGAAGGTCGCCGGCGTCTTCAACAGGACCGCGTCGTCCGGGCCGATGCCGAATTCCCGGATGCCCCAGAGCAATCGGTTCATCACGGCCCGGTGGGTCACGGTCACGCCCTTGGGCCGACCGGTGGACCCGGAGGTGAAAAGCGTGTAGGCGGCGTGATCGGCCAGGAGCGGCGCCCTCCGTTCGGCGTCGGTGACCGGGGTGGTGTCGAGATCCACCGGAGTCGTGGAATCGACGACGATCACCTGGTTCACGACGCCGCCGATCGTCGTGTCGTCCGCTGCATCGGGACCGGCCGCGCCTGGTGCGACGAGACCGATGGCCGCTCCCGCGGTGTCGATCATGTAGCGCACCCGGTCCACCGGCGCATCAGTGGCCACCGGGACGTACTGGCTGCCCGCGGCAAGGACCCCGTGGATCGCGACGACCAGGTCGACCGATCGCGGTATACACACGGCGACACTGTCTTCCGGGCCGACGCCGGCGGCGATCAGCTCTCGCGCGACCACCGCCACCCGGGCGGCGAACTCCCGATGGGTGATCGACCGGCCGGCGCAGCGCAACGCGACCGCGTCCGGCGAGATCCGAGACCCGGCGACCACGGCATCCGCCAGTGTCTCCGGCGGCCGGGTCACGGTGCGGCCGAGTCCGAGCTCGTACTGGGCTTGTTGCTGCGCCTCGGTGAGCAGCGGGATGTCCGCGACCGGCACGTCGAGGTCGCCAGCCAGAACGGTGAGGGTGGACTCCAGCGCGGAGGAGATCATCTCCGCGGTGTCCCGGTCGAACAGGGCGGTGGCGTACGTGATCGACCCGGCGAGCGTCCCGTCGACGCCCTCGCGGGTACCGATGGTGAGGTCGAACTTCGCGGTGGTGTCGTCGATCTCGACGAACTCGGCGGTCAGGTCGCCCATGGTCACGCCGGCCACTACCGGCTCGGCACCGGCGGCGTGCACCAGCATCACCTGCGCCAGTGGCTCGACGTTCTCCGTGCGCGGCGGATCGACGGCGTCGACGACGCGCTCGAACGGCACCTCGGCGTGATCGAAGGCGGTCAGGTCGGCCAGCTTGACCCGGTCGAGGAGGGCCCCGCCGGTGAGCTGCGGGTCCACGTCGACGCGCAGTACGACGGTGTTGACGAACATCCCGATCAGCTCGTCGAGGACGCGGTGCCCACGTCCCGCGACCGGAGTCGCGACCGCGATCTCGGCGGTCGACGTCAGCCGCGCCAGAACAGCCGCCACCGCGGTGTGCAGGACCATGAACAACGTCGCGCGCCGCTCGGAGGCGCGGCGGCGAAGACCGGCGACCACCGGCGCCGACAACGACCACCGCACGGTCGCCGCCCTGGCATCGGGTTCGACGGTGCGCGGCCGGTCCACGGGCAGCGGCAGGACATCCGGCAGCCCCCGCAACTGCTGCTTCCAGTAGGACAACTGGCGTGACATCTCCGAGTCCGGTTCGGCCGGATCTCCGAGCCGATGCCGTTGCCACACCGCGTAATCCGCGTACTGCAGGGTCAGCGGCGTCCACCGCGGGGCCCGGCCGCTGCGACGTGCGTCGTAGGCCTCGACGACCTCGCGGGCGAGGATGGGCGCGGACTCGCCGTCGGCGGCGATGTGGTGGAGCGCGATCACGAGCACGTGATCGGTGTCCGTGGAGCTGAGGATCCGCGCACGCAGAGGCAGATCGCGGGTCACGTCGAACGGCTGTGAGATCGTGGCGGTGATCTCCTCGGACACCAGGCTGTCCGGCGCGCCCCCGGAGATGACGGTGTGTCCGACCGGGACCAGGCCGGGGTGAGACTTGCGCACCACCTGGATGGGTTCGGCTGCGTCCGTTGCTCCCGGATCGGTGGGATAGATCGTGCGGAGCACTTCGTGCCGCTCGGCCACGTCGTTGATCGCCTCGTGCATCGCGTCCACGTCGAGGTCGCCGTGCAGTCGCACGACGATGGGGATCACGTAGGCGGCAGAGCCCGGGTCGAACTGGTTGAGGAACCACATCCGCCGCTGGGCGTAGGACAACGGGACCGGCTCGGGTCGCGCCACCACGCCGGGCACGGGACCGATTGCGCGACCATCGATCCCGCCGGTATCGAGCAGCGTCGCGAGGGCCTCGACGGTCGGGGCCTCGAAGATCACCCGCACCCCGATCTCGACACCGAACTCCGCGCCGATGCGGGCGACCACCCGGGTCGCGGACAGCGACGTACCGCCGAGATCGAAGAACGAGTCGAGCGCCGAGACGCCCGGGTCGCCGTCCGCGCCCTCCATGCCGAGGACCTCGGCGAAGACCGCCGCGACCGCGCGTTCGGTATCGGTGCGCGGTTCGAGGTGGACGCCACTCGAGAACTCGGGTGCCGGCAGTGCGGCGCGGTCGAGTTTGCCGGTCGCCGCGAGGGGGATCTCGTCGAGCGGGACGATCGCGGTCGGCACCATGTGCGCAGGCAGATGCCGGGCCGCGTGGGCGGTCAGCGCCGGCACGTCGACGGCCGCGCCGTCGCTGCCGTGGACCCAGGACACCAGCACGGTCTCACCCGACGTCGGGTGCGCGATACCGGCGGTGGTCGAGAAGTCGACCGCGGCGGAGCTTTCCAGGACGGCGTCGATCTCGCCCGTCTCGATCCGGAATCCGCGGATCTTCACCTGGAAATCGCTGCGGCCGAGGAAGTCGAGTTCCCATCGGCCGTTCCGGCGGCGTCGGCGGACGAGGTCACCGGTCCGGTACATCCGCTCGCCCGGCCGCCCGAACGGTGCGGCGACGAAACGCTCGGCGGTCAGCCCGGTTTGGTTCAGGTAGCCGACGGCCAGCGCCGGGCCGACGAGATACAGCTCGCCCGCGACGCCGGGCGGGACCGGATGGAGTCGCGCGTCGAGGACGAGCACACCCACACCCGCGATGGGTCCGCCGATGGTGACGGGTTGTCCCGGACGCATCGCGGCGGAGGCGGTCGACCAGATCGTCGCCTCGGTGGGCCCGTAGAGGTTGTACATCGCACGCCCGTCCGACCAGGTGCGGACGAGCTCGGGTGAGCAGGCGTCGCCGGCGACGCACACCACCCGGAGGTCGGGGAACGCCTCGGCGGCGGGCACCGTGGCCAGTGCACTCGGCGTGATCGTCAGGTGCGAGACGGACTCGTCGGCGATGACCGACGCCAGTTCGCGGCCGCCGGTGACACCCGGCGGCACCACGACCATCGTCGAGGCCTCGGCAACCGCGACGAGGGTCTCGAACACCGAGGCGTCGAATCCCGGTGCGGCAAAACGCAGTACCCGTGACTCAGGGCTCAGGTCGAACCGGGACCGGGCGTCGGCGACCAGATCCGCGAGCCCGAGGTGCGAGACCGCGACGCCCTTGGGTCGCCCGGTCGAGCCCGAGGTGAAGATGACGTAGGCGGTGTCGTCGATACGACCGTCGGGCACCGGGTCGTCGAGGGCAACCGGCTGCGATACCCACCGGGTGGGATCGGTCAGGTCGACGAGGTCGTCGACGAGGAGCCAGGTCGTGCCGTCGTCGGCCTCGGCCCGTGTGTCCGAGGAGCCCGGCGCACCGGCCGCCGAACTCGTGACGCCGAGCTGCGCGGCCAGCGTGCCGGTCATGTACCGGATGCGTTCGGCGGGCTGCGACGGGTCGATGAGTCCGACCGCGGCGCCGGTACGGGCGATGGCCCAGAATGCCACCGTGCCGGACAACGATCGCGGCACGGCCAGCGCGATCACCGCACCCGGTCGTGCGCCCCGCGACCGCAGTTCCGCGGCGACCAGCCCGGTGGCGGCGTCGAGGTCGGCGTAGGTCAGCGTGGTGTCACCGTCGGTGACCGCGACACCGTCGGGGTTGCGGGCCACCGCGGCGTCGAACAACCCGGGCAGCGTGACCTTCGACTCGGCCAGAGCCGGTGAGCTCAGGAGCGCCGGGGCGTCGTCGGGCGCCCCGGTCGGGAGGTCACCGATCGGGGTCTGCGGCGATTCGACGACCGCGTGCGCGACGGACAGCAGACGACGCGCCAGATCGGCGACGGTGTCGGTGTCGAACAGCGCCGTCGCATAGGTGATCACGACCGGGGTGTCCTCGTCGCGGGGTCGACCGGGCGGGTCGACGACGGTCACCTGCAGGTCGACCTTGGCGCTGGTGACCGGGGCCTCGAGTTCGGAGACGACCAGACCGGGGAGTTCGACCGTCGGCCGGTCGGTGTTCTGGAAGGCGAGCGCCACCTGGAACAGCGGCGGGTGTGCGGTGCTGCGGGCGGTCGTCACCTCCTCCACGACCGTCTCGAAGGGCAGGTCGGCGTGATCGAGTGCGGCGATGTCGGTGTCGCGGCAGGCAGCGAGGACCGTGGCGAAGTCCGCATCGCGGCGTAGGGGCGTGCGCAGCGCGAGGGTGTTCACGAACATCCCGATGAGGCCGTCGAGCCGACGGTCGCCGCGTCCCTCCACCGGTGTGCCGATCACCAGATCGGTGCTGCTTCCCGACCGCAGGAGGGTGACCGCGAGAAGCGCGTGCACGCACATGAACATGGTCGCGTCGTGCCGGTCGGCGAGCTCGCGCAGGCGTGACCAGGTCGCTGCATCGATCACCGTGGACAGTTCCGCACCGCTCTCGTCGCGCAGAGCCGCCCGCGGGCGATCCAGCGGCAGATCGGTGAGTTCCGGGGCGTCGGCGAGTTGCGTTCTCCAGTAACCGAGTTGGCGTGCCGCGAGCGACTGAGGGTCGGTGAGATCACCGAGGATCTCGTGCTGCCACACCGCATAGTCGGCGTAATGCACCGGCAACGGGGACCATTCGGGCGCATGACCGGACTGCCGCGCCTGGTAGGCCTCGACGAAGTCGGCCACCAGCGGCGCCATCGACCCGCCGTCGCCGATGATGTGATGGACGACCAGGACGAGCACCCACTCGTCGTCGGCGACCCGGATGAGGCGCGCGCGCACCGGTGCTTCCCGTTCGAGGTCGAAACCGCGCGTGACGATGTCGGCGACGGTCGCGGTCGACCCGGCAGATCCGGAGCCGCGCATGTCGATCGGCGGATCCACCCGCGCGTCGTGCCGGGCGGTGTCGGGGTCGTCGACGATCTGCTGCGGAACGCCGTCGACGGCGACGAACCGCGTGCGCAACGTCTCATGGCGGGCGATGAGGTCATCGAGCGCCGCGGCCACGGAAGCGGGTTCCAGGCGTGGGCCGGGCAGGTCGGCGGTGGACCGGCCGCGCAGGCGCAGGACCGCCGGGATGAGATAGGCCGGTCCGCCCGGGTTCATGGTCTCCAGGAACCAGATCCGTCGCTGGGCAGGTGACAGCGGGAGCGGGCCGGTCCGCTCCACCGGACGCAACGGCGGTCGCGCGGACCCCTGTTCGTCACCCTCGGCGAGGCGCGCGTCGATCGCCGCGGCGAGTCCGCGGACCGAGGGGGTCGTGAACAGATCGCGTGCTGCCACCGTGGTCCCGAAGTCCTCGGCGGCGCGCGCCGCGACGCGGGTCGCGGTGAGCGAGTTGCCGCCGAGGTCGAACAGTGATGCGGTGACACTGATCTCGTTCTCGCCGAGGATCTCCGCGAGGAGGCCGGCGAGCCGCTCCTCGGTGGGCGTGGCGGGCGGTTCGTGGGTTTCTTTGTCGTCGGTGGCGTCCGGTTCGGGCAGGACCGCGCGGTCGAGCTTGCCGTTGACCGTGAGCGGCAGCGCGTCGAGCCACACGAACAGGGTCGGCACCATGTACTCCGGCAGCGCGGCGGCGAGCCGTTCGCGGACGGTCGCCTCGTCCGGCGTCTTGCCGGCCGTGGGAACGAGGTAGCCGACGAGATGCTCGGTGTCGCCGCGCATCCGGATGTCGGCGCCGGCCGCGTCCATGCCGTCGACCGCGGACATCGCCGACTCGACCTCGCCGAGCTCGATGCGGAAACCGCGCAGCTTCACCTGTCCGTCGCGCCGGCCGACGAATTCGATCGATCCGTTGCGGGCGACACCGACGTCGCCGGTCCGGTACATCCGGCTGCCCGGCGGACCGAACGGGTCGGCGACGTAGCGGGTCGCCGTCAGACCGTGGCGCCGCAGGAAGCCCCGGGTGACCTGGAGGCCCGAGACGTACAGTTCGCCGGGCACTCCGTCGGGAAGCGGCGCGAGCCGGCCGTCGAGGACGTGCACACGGGAACCCAGCAGAGGCGCACCGATGTCGGAAGCCGTTGCTGCGTCGACGAATCCGCGGGTCAGCTCACGTCGCGTCATGTAGACGGTCGTCTCGGTCGGCCCGTACATGTTGTTGAGTTGAGGTCCTGGGACGTCTGCCCCCGGTCTGGTCGGCGAACCGTCGGCGGTGCGATCGGCCTGCCACTTGCGGACATGCTCGTAGTCGAGGAGCTCCCCCGAGAAGTGGAGGCGCCGAACCGATTCCGGGAGCGCCGAGCCGTGGGGCGGCCGTACCGCCGCCGCGAACTGGTAGAAGGACGAGGGGGTGAAGTTCACAATCGTGACGCCCTCGCGGTCGAACACCTCGACCACGTCATCCGGGGCACGGGTGGTGGCGTGGTCGAGCACGACGAGACGTCCCCCGGCGAGCAGAGCTGCCCAGATCTCCCCCACCGACACGTCGAAGGCGTAGGAGTGGAACATCGACCACACGTCGTCGGGTGTGCTCTCGACCAGCGCGTCGAGTGCGACGACCAGGGAGATCACGTTGTCGTGGGTGACCACGACACCCTTGGGCACACCCGTCGAACCGGAGGTGTACATGACGTAAGCACTCGAATGGGCCCCGACGCGGTCGGGAAGAGCTGCCGCCGGGAGCGGTTCGGCCCAGGCAAGCAGGTCGTCGGGTGTCGAGATGCGAGCGGGCATGTCCGCCCACGCGGTCGCCGTGTTGGGGTCGGCGAGGACTACCACCGGCGCGGCGTCGTCGACGATGGTGCGCAACCGCGCGATGGGATGTGTCCGGTCGAGAGGCAGGTACGCCGCACCGGTCTTGAGTACCGCGAGCAGTGCGACGACGAGATCGGCTGATCTCGGCATCGCCACGCCCACCAGGGTTTCCGGCCCGGCGCCGGCCGCGGCGAGCGCACGGGCCAGTCGTTCGGTCCGGTCGTCGAGGTCGCGGTAGGTGATCGTCGCGCCGTCGAGATCGGTGAGCGCCACGGCGTCGTGACGCCGGTGTGCCGACACCCGGAAAAGTCCCGGGAGCGACTCGACGTCGCCTGTGCCGAGGACATCGTCGATCCGGCGGTCCAGGTCGGCGAGGACGTCCCCGGCGGTCGCCGCCAGTTGTGCCGGGGCCTTTCCCGTCCGCGGCAACAGCGCGGTGACCGTCGCGCGTACCGCCGGGGTCGGGTCGACTCCACGCGCGGCGAGGGTGGTCGCCGCGACCGTCACCCGGCGGTGCAACTCGCGGAAGGTCACCGGCCCGTTGGCCCCGACCATCGCCTCCGCGTCGGCGGCGTGGGTCGCGGCGAAGGTGAGCCTGCGCAGCGCCGTCGGCTGTGTGGACCCCGCGGACGTGCGCGCCCCGACGCTGCGCGAAACCGAGGTGTCCGACGTCACGCGGGTTCCACCCGGTTCCGTCGGGGTTCACCGGGCATTGCGTCTCCGGGCATTGCGTCTCCGGGCATTGCGTCTCCGGGCATCGCGTCACCGGGCATTGCGTCCACGCCTCCGGACAGGGCGGTCGTCGCCGCGGTGCGGATGCACGCGAACACCTCGTCGATGGTCCGGTCGGCGTCGGCGAGGAGCGTGGTGACCGCGACCGTCAAGGCTTCGGACGGATCCTCGTCCGGCACGGAGAACGCCATGGCCACCGAGGTGGCCTCGAGGTCGGCGAACGTGACCGAGGGTGCCCCGGGGATGCCGATCACCGCATCCGGCGCCGTCGCCGCGACCGTGGACACGAGCTCGTACAGCGGTTGTTCGGCGTCTACGACCTCCGCCGACCGCCCGTCGGCCCAGATCGACAGGTCGCCCACCGGCGTCCCCGGCCGGGCGGCGATGTCGATGAGCAGGTTCTGGTACCGCTCCGCGATCCGTTCGGCTCCGGCACGGTCGAAGAGGTCGGTGTCGTAGGCGATCTGGCCACCGAGCGCACCGCCCCGGTCCACCCCGTCGAGGTCGTCGGGGTACACCATGATCTCGAGGTCGACCTTGGCCGCCAGGGCCGACGGCGGTCGCAGACGAACGGACAGACCGTCGAGGCTCATCGCGGGGATGTCGAGGTTCTGGTACGAGAGCATGACCGAGAACAGCGGGTTGTGCCGGCCGCGGCGGGCCGGTCCCTTACCGGCGCGGTTGAGGTGGTCGACGATCTGGTCGAAGGCGACGTCGGCGTGGGCGAGGTCGGCGACGTCGTCGGTCCGCACGCGTCGCAGCAGCGCGTCGAACGGTTCGTCGAGACGCAGACGGGTACGCAGCGGCACCGTGGTCGCGAGCATGCCGACCATGTCGGCGAGTGCCGGATCGTCGCGGCCCGCGAACGGCGTGCCGATCACGATGTCCTCGCTGCCCGAGAGCCGGCCGATCAACACGGCGAGCGCTGCGTGCATCACCACGAACTGCGTCGTGTTGTTCACGCGTGCGAGGTGTTTGAGCACCGTCGCGGTCTCCGGTGGGACGCTCACGTCGACGACATCGCCGCGGTGTCGGGGTTCGACGGGGCGCGGCCGGTCCGTCGGGATCACGGCGGGTTCGCGGACCGTCCCGAGGCGTTGCTCCCAGTACTCCAGCTGGGCCTGCTCCTCGCTGATTCCGCCGGACACCTCGGACGACAGTCGTTCGGCGTGCCAGATCGCGTAGTCGGCGTACTGCACCCGCACCGGGTTCACGGCAGCCGTCCACGGACCAGCCTGCCCATCGATCCGGGCGCGGTAGGCGGTGGTGAGGTCACGGGCCAGCGGCCGCAACGAACCGCCGTCGGCATTGATGTGGTGCACCACGAAGACGAGGAGGTGACGGTCGGCGGCGAGCCGCAGGATCGCGGCGCGGACCGCGTTGGGCCCGGTCAGGTCGAAGCCCGGTTCGACGACCGCACCGATCTCCTCGTCGACGCGGTCCGGGGTGGTGTCGACGAGGGCCACCCGGAAGCCGCGCAGGGCATCGGCGGCCGGGATGATGACCTGCACCGGGCGCCCCTCGTGCAAGGGGTAGCGCGTCCGGAGGGACTCGTGACGGGCGATGACGTCGCCGAGCGCCCCGGTCAGGGCCGAGACATCGAGTGGGCCGTCGAGTTCGAGGGTGAGCCCCACGTTGTACGCCGACGACGACGGGTCGATCTGGTTCAGCGACCACAGTCCGCGTTGGACACCTGTCAGTTCGACCATGTGCGGCCGTTCCCGGGGTGTCAGAACCCTACCCGCGCCGGTGGATTCGACCGTGCTCAGTGCGGCGACGAAGCTCGCCACCGTCGGATTCTCGAACAGCAGGGCCAGCGGGACCCGCCGGTCGATGTGCTGTTCCACCCGATAGGTCACCTTGGTCGCCGACAGCGAACTGCCGCCCAGTTCGAAGAAGCCGTCGTGCACGCTGACCGTCTGGAGTCCGAGCACGTCCGCGAAGATCTGCGCCACCGCCGCCTCGAGACGGCTTCGGGGAGCGACGTATTCGCGTGCGGGCGAGATCTCGACGGCAGGCAGCGCGCGCCGGTCGACCTTCCCGGTGCGGGTCACCGGGAACTCGTCGAGAACCTGGACGGTGTGCGGGACGAGGTGCGCCGGCAGATGGGCGACCGCATGGTCGACGATCTGTTCGGGGGCGGGGTTGCGCCCCGGCACCCCCGTCACGTAGGAGACCAGGACCGTGTCGCCCGCCGGTGTCGGCATCCCGACACTCACCGAGTGCTCGACGTCGGGGTGGGTGACCAGAACGGCGTCGACCTCCCCCGGCTCGACCCGCATGCCGCGGATCTTGATCTGGAAGTCGTTGCGGCCGTGGTAGATCAATTGACCATCCGCTGTCCACGAGACGAGGTCGCCGGTGTGGTACATCCGGGTGCCGGTCCCGAACGGGTCGGCGACGAACCGGCCCGCAGTCAGTCCCGCCCGCCCGTGGTACCCGCGTCCGAGCGCCCGCCCGGCGAGATAGAGTTCGCCCACGACGCCGGACGGCACCGGGCGCAGTCCCGCGTCGAGAACCCGTGCCCCGACCCCGGAGATCGGCCGGCCGATGGTCACCGGCGCCGTCGCGCGCAGCGGCGGGGAGAGAGTCACCCAGATCGTGGTCTCGGTGGGGCCGTACAGGTTGAGCAGCGGTCTGCCGTCGGCATCCCACCGCTCGACGAGTTCCGGCGGGCAGTCCTCCCCCGCCACCATCATCGTCTCGACGCCGGGGATCTCCGCCGGATCGATCGTGGCGAGCGCCGTCGGAGTGGCACAGGCGTGCGTGACCCGGTGCCGGGTGATGACGTCGGCGAGTTCGGGACCGGCGAACACATCGGGCGGGCTGATCACCAGTTCCGCGCCTGCACAGATCGCGAGGATGATCTCCCAGACCGCGACGTCGAAACCCGGTGCGGCGAGCTGCAGTACGCGGGACGCACGGGTCACCCCGAGGCGGGTCTGCTGTTCGGCGACCATCTCCGCGAGGCCCGCGTGGGTGACCGCCGCCGCCTTCGGCCGCCCGGTCGATCCGGAGGTGAAGAGCAGGTATGCGAGATCGTCGACGCGGGCGCCTCGGGTTCGGTCCGCGTCGGTGACCGGATGGTCCCGGCGGCCGGCTAGGTTCAGCTCCACCTCGAGGTCGTCGAGCAGCCACTCCTCGACACCGAGGTCACGCTGCTGCGGTGCGGCATCCGGGTCGGCGGCACGGTCGGCGACCACCACCGAGTCGACGGTGATCACCAGTGCGGCGCGGCTGTCGGCCAGCATCGCGGCTCGGCGGCGCACCGGCAGCCGCGCGTCGATGATGACGAAGGCGGCGCCACTCATCGCCACGCCGAGCATGGTGAGGACCATCCGTGGGGATCGTGGAATGCTGACGGCGACAACATCGCCCGGACCGATGCCGCGGTCGGCGAGGAGGCGGGCCAACTGGTGGGTCGCGGTCGCCACCTCTGCCCAGGTGAGTCGTCCGGTACCGGCCCGGCCGTCACCCGTCAGGGCGACGGCGGAAGGATCGGCCGTCAGGGCGACGGCGGAGGGATCGGCCGAGGCGATTCCCCGTGCGATGAGTTCGGCGAGGGTCGTCTCCGGCTGAACGCCGCCAAGCGGTGCGGCGAGTGCGCGGAGCGAGTCGGGCGCGAGCAGGTCGATCGAGGCGAGGGCACGGTCGGGCGCGGACACCATCTGGCGCAGGACCAGGCGCAGCCGGCTCGCCATGTCCCGGATCGTCGGCTCATCGAACAGATCGGTGGCATAGGCGAATTCGACCTCGTAGTCGTCCGTGCGCTCGGTCACCGAGACCGTGACGTCGTACTTCGCCGCCGGCACCCGCGCATCGAGCAGTTCCGCCGAGCCCGTCCAGTGCGACAGCTCGGTCAACTGGTCGGGCTGCACGCTCAAGGCCACCTGGAACAGCGGCGAATGCGATGGCGACCGTTGCGGTGCGACGGCATCGACGACGCGTTCGAAGGGGACGTCGGCGTGACTCATGGCCCGTGCGCAACGACGATGTGCCGCGGTCACGAGATCCCGCACGGTGTCGTCCGGGCGCAGCGAGGTGCGCAGGACGACGGTGTTGACGAACATGCCGACCAGTTCGGCTACCGCCGGGTCTTCGCGTCCGGCGACCGCGGTGCCGATGCTGACGTCGTCCACCGCGGCGAGCTTGCCGAGGGTGAGGGCCAGGGCCGACTGGAAGACGGCGAACGGCGTGACGGCGAGAGTCGTCGCGAGGCGGCGGAGCCCGGCCGACAGCTCGGCGTCCAGCGTGACGTCGAGATGATCTCCCGCGCTGGACATCACCCGCGGTCGCGGACGATCGGTGGGCAGTTGCAGAAGGTCGGGTGCGCCGTGGAGTTCGGTGCGCCAGAACTCCAGTCCCTCGACCAGCGCGGGCGACGGCCGTTCCGGGGTTCCGAGGACCTCGGCGCGTTCGACGGCGACATCGGCGTACTGCATCGGGAGCGGGGTGAACTCGGGCTGTTCCCCGGCGCGCCTGCTCTCGTAGGCGGTCATCAGGTCCCGGAGCAGCGGCCGCAACGAATGCCCGTCGGCCGCGGGAATTGATCCTCGACGCCTATCTGCTGCGC
>NZ_JAJQJP010000043.1:0-5633 GCF_021245825.1 Gordonia metallireducens
CCGTCGGCGTCGATCGCGCCGGCGAGCGCACCGGCGATCAGCGGGCCGGCACCCGCACCGAGCTCGAGGCCGCCCGCGACCACGGTGTCGAGGGCGGCGCCCAGCGTGGCGCCGAACTGTGCCGCCACCGCGCCCCCGGCGCCCAGCCCGGCGGACAGGGCCGCACCGAGGGCGACGGCCAGCTGACCGGCCAGGTCCAGGTCACCGAAGGCGATACCGCCGAGGTCCAGGTCGGCGAGGGAGAGGCCGGACAGGTCGACGCCCCCGAACCCGATACCACCGAGGAGACCGCCGAAGTCGAAGTCGCCCAACCCGATTCCGCCGAGGTTCACGCCACCGAGGCCGAGGGCACCGCCCCCGACGTCGATACCTCCGAGGTTGATGTCACCGAGGCCCAGCCCACCGAGGCCGAACCCGACACCGCCCCCGGCGCCACCGCCGACGGCCCCGCCGATCGCTCCGCCGCCGGCACCGATGGCACCGCCGGCACCGATGGCACCGCCGGCACCGATGGCACCGCCGGCACCGATGGCACCGCCCAGGCCACCACCGGCGGCGCCGCCGGCAGCGAGGCCGGAGTCGGCGACGAGCGGAGCCGCGGCCGAGATGTGGGCGGGCGTGATCCCGGTGAGCCCGGCGCGGTCGATCGCGGCCTGGGGATCTCCGCAGTAGGTGTTGAACGCGTCCTCGTCGCGGAGCAGACCGAGGATGAAGTCGAGTACCGCATTGGTCGGCATGGCGTCGTTCCTTGCGTCGGAGAGATCGCAGTTCGATCCCGTGTCGGGTTCGACGCTAGGGAGCGGTGCGCTCCGGGACATCGGGGCAAATCCCTAGTCCTGTGGCGGACCCGCTGAACAGGGGGCAGACCCCGGATGTCAGGGGCAGCGGTAGGGGCAGGGGAGTTTTCCCCTAATCGCGGGCGAAACGCTAACGGCCGGGTCATGGCCCGCGACACACTCTGTGACGTGCAGCGCTCGCATCGGTCGCGGCACGCGCCATCAGACGAACACCCACGCCGCGCGAGTGGCCGGACGGTGATCGCCATCGACCACCCCCCGCGGGTGGGAACAGGAGCTGACCGACATGGGCATCACGATCGGTGTGAAGGTCGGAAGCGCGAACAGTGTCGCGGTCGTGGCCTCCGAACACTCGTGGGAGAACTCGCTCTCCGTGGAGACCGCCGGCCTGGTGGGTTCCGGCGACTTCCTGGACCGGGTCGGCGATCCGGTGCCGGTGCTCGACGACCGCGGACACAGCCGACCCGCCGCACAGATCCACGCCGAGGCGATCGCCGAGCTCCTCACCCGACTCGACCTCGCTGACCCCGTCGACCACCTGGCCGTCGTGCATCCGGACACGTGGACGTCGCAGGCGGTCGATGAGGCCCACGCTGCCCTCCTCGATCGGGACGACCTGCCGACGGGCGAGATCAGCTGGGTGCCGGAGTCGCGGGCGACGATGGCAGCAGTCGCGCACAGCGAAGGTGCCCTCGGAGAGGGCCTGGTGGTCGGTTACGACCTCGGCGCATCCGCGCTCACCGTCACCGTGCTCGCCGCCGGCGATGAACCCCACCTGGTGAGTCGGCCGCTGCGCCTCGACTCGATCAGCGGGAACGAATTCGACCGGCTGCTGTTGGCACATACGCTGCGGGTCACCGGTGCCGACGCCGAACTCGCCGATCCCGGTCGCGCCTCGGCGGTGCTCGACGATCTCACCCGGCTCCGCACCGAGTGCCGCGCAGCAAAGGAAGCGCTTTCGGTCGACACCGACGCGGTCGTCGACGTTCGCGTGGGGGGAACGAACACCGTCGCCCGGCTCGTCCGCGACGACGTCGAGGAGCTGGTCCGGGGACCGCTCGCGGAGTCGGTGGCCCTGATCCGTGAGGCTCTCGCGAGTGCGGGGGCCGACCAGCCGGGAGGACTCGCGAGCCCGGTGACGGCGATCGTGCTCGGCGGCGGGGGAGCGTCGATCCCCCTTGTCACCGAGATGCTGTCGGCAACTCTGCGCGTTCCGGTTCTCCTCGACCCCCAACCCGGATCGGCGTCCGCGGCCGGCGGTGCACTGCTCGGCCTGGCCGCGCTCGGCGCGCGTGCCTCCGCGGCGGTCGAGCCGACCACCGAGATCCCGGGCCAGGCGTTGGCCCCGTTGCCGGGGGAACGCCCGCTGCGCGAGATCGAGCCGGCGCCCAGCACCCCGGTCACGACGCCGGCCCCTCGTCTGTCCCGGCGCCGGAGAGGAGTCCTGATCACGGCGGGCGCCGCGGCGCTGGTGCTGGTCTCGGCCACCGGGCTGTCGGTGGGGACGGGCCTGGTCGGGTCCACCGGCGAGGCGACGCCGCCTCCAGCCGGTGCAGTGACGACGATCGAAGCGACCCCAGGAAAGCCAGGCCAGTCTTCGCCGACCGTGGCCGGCGCCGCGACCGGAACCCGGGCCGCCGAGGCCGCCACCGCCACCGGCACGGGTACGCGGGCCGCGGGCACCGGCACGGGAACCCCCGCCCCGCGACGGTCGACCGCCGCCGTCCCGGCAAACACCTCGGCGCCGGGGACCACCAGCGCGCCCCGCGGCGGACAGACACCCTCGACCGGCGGACAGGCGCCCGCACCGGCGGCCCCTCCTGCCGCGCCGGCACCGGTGGATACCGCTCCCGCGCCCGTCCCCGATCCGCAACCCAGCCCGGATGTGTCCGACCAGCCGAGCACCGGGGGCGGTGGCGGGGGCCGCCCTGGCGGTGTCCTCCAGGTGCCCGGCCGGATTCTCGACGGCACCGGTCAGGTCCTGTGTGGCGTCACCCGTGTCGTCTGCTGACGCGGGGCGGGTGACTGCCTCGCCGACCCCGACAGTCGGGGATCGCCGGGACCCGGTGTCGACGTGGGTCGACGCCGTCGTCGAGCGAGCGCGCACGAGGTTCCCGCTCTGCGCGGTTGTCGTCGGCATCCCGGGAAGCGGACGCAGCGCGCTGCTGAACGTCGTGCACGAGCGGTTGCGCGAACTCGACGTTGCGGTCAGCGTCGGCATGCCGACCGGAGGCGACATGGACGGAACGACGCTGGTACTGGCCGACGACCTCCACACCTGGCCGGGCGACCTCATCGCGCGGATGGCGACGATGATCGACGCCGGAACCCTCGGACTGATCGCGACGACCGAACCACGGGAAACCGATTCGGCAATTCGACTGGTGCTCGACCTCGCCCGCCGGTCGGGCGCGGTCCTCGAACTCGGCACGATGAGCACGGCGGACGTACTCGTTCAAGCCGCTCGAGCCGGTCTCACGCTCACGCCGGCGACGGCGTCGCTGATCCGACGACGCTGTGGTGGTGCGCGCAACGTCGTCACCGCTGCGTTGCGCGCGATCCGTGAGGAAGCTGCGGCTGCGGCGCCCGGGGAGACCGTCGACGAGCTGGTGATCGTCGAACGCGTGGCGCGCGACCGTCACCATCGTCTGCTCCGGGGCCTCGACCCGACGACACTGTCCGTCCTGGCCCTCGCATCATTGCGGGCGCCGCTGGACCCGGAGAGTCTCGCCGAGACGCTCGACGTCCCGTACGAGACAGCGGTCGAGGCACTCGACCGGGCGCGGGGGAGCGGGCTACTACACGGAGCCGACGTATTCGTCTCGGCCGCAGCCGATCCGCTGCGCGCAGTCGTCGGGAACCGGCGTCTCGCTCAGCTCCGCCGGACGTCGATAGCGGTGCGTCTGCGGGCGAGTGAACTGACCGTCGACGACGCGTTGCACGCGGCGGAATCGGGGATCGAGGACCCACGTCTGGTCGACACCCTGCTCGCCGGCGCGGCAGATGCCACCGCGGCGCGCGCGGTGGTCCTGCTCCGTGCCGCCGACCGTCTGGAACCGGGGCGTGACGACGTCCGCCTCCTGATGGCCCAGCGCGCCTTGGCCTCCGGTGATGTCGACGGAGCCGGTGAGGTCGCGGACCTTCGGCTCGAGTCGGCGCACCCCACGGAGAAGGGGATCGAACACTGGGTGGGAATCGCGGCTCTCGTCGCGGCCCACCGCGGCCTCGGTTCCCTCGCAGCCGATCTCTACCGTTGGCTCGGCCCGGACAACCTGGCGGCCGAATCCCTCTCGGCGGTCACGGCACTGGTGGGGGTCGGCGACCGGGAAGGTGCGGCGGCGGTCGCGGCCGTGGAAAGTGCACACCCGCCGGTGGGTGCTCGAGCGCTACGGTCACGGGCGGTCCGCGGTCTGCTCGCGTCGGTGTGCGCCGACCACGAGGACGGTGACGACGCGGTCGGTCTCGTGGTCCGCGGGCTCACGTCGGCCGTTCCGAGCGGGCGCGATCCCGCGATCGGGAGGACCCTCCATGCCGCGACCGCACTGGCGCTGAACAGCGGTGACCTCGACGCGGCCCGCGCGCTCCGGAAAGCTGTGGGTGACTGCGCCGCGGGAGCCCAGCTCGATGTCGAGATCGCGCTGACCGGCGGAGACCTCGATATGGCCACTCGTCTGCTGCCGGACGACGAGCCCGCCGGCGCGGTCGACCGGCTGCGGACGCACGCCGTCCACCTCGGCCTCGCTCGTCGCAACGGCGACTCCTCGGCGCTCGCTGCGTTGTGGACGGGGGCGCCGGCTCTGCTCGCCGCGACCGAGATGGACCTCTATCTCCTGCGACCCCTCGCCGAGTTCTGGCAAGCCGCCGCACGACTGGATCAGACGGCGTCGATCGACCGGCACGTCGCCGCGGCCGATCGCCTGCTCGAATCGCTGGGCAACCCGGTGACCTGGGCGGCGCCGTGGCATTTCGCCGGAGTCCAGGCCGCGGTCATCGCGCGGGATGCCGAGCTCGCAACCGAGCGTCGACGACTGCTCCAGGGAGTTGCCGGGCGCAACGCACACGCCTCGGGCCTCGTGGCGGCCGCCCGCACGTGGATGGCGCTCACCTTCGAGCCGGCCGGCAGCGTCGACGACGCGCAGGTGGCCGCCGCGGTGGCCACCCTTCGGTTGCGCGGACTGACCTGGGAGGCAAGCCGCTTGGCGGGGCTCGCGGCACTACGCACCGACGACCCGGGCTCGTCGGCGGACCTGCTGGAGACGGCCCGCTCGGTCGAGGCAGATCGTCGACGGCCCCGTCCGATCGACGGCCTGCTGACCGAGCGCGAGGCCGAGGTCGCACGAGAACTACTGCAGGGTTTCACCTACCGGGAGATCGGGGCCCGCCTGTTCATCTCGGCGAAGACGGTGGAGCACCATGTATCCCGTATTCGACGCCGAATGGATGCCGGTTCTCGCTCGGAATTGATGGCGGCATTGCGCGCCGCCGGATACAGTTGATTCCGCCGAATTCATCCCCACGAAAGAATTCAATTCATACCCACGTAAGGGCTCAATTCATACCCACATAAGAACAAAGTGAGGGTCGGGCGCTCTGTCCGGGTTGTCGCGTATCGATGTTGTTCGATCGCCGATTCACCAATTTCAATTGTGTGATGTGTTCCTCAAAGGGGGTGGTAGCCCCTGTTTTCTTTTGTTACATTCGCCGATGTCCATAAATCGAAATAAATGGAGGTCGGGAAAACGCATGAAACGTAATCTCATTCGTGCAACCACTGTCGGTGCGGCTCTCGGAGTCGCGGGACTCATCGCACCTACAACTGACGCTGCCGACGAACTC
>NZ_JAJQJP010000044.1:0-61183 GCF_021245825.1 Gordonia metallireducens
CCCACATAAGAACAAAGTGAGGGTCGGGCGCTCTGTCCGGGTTGTCGCGTATCGATGTTGTTCGATCGCCGATTCACCAATTTCAATTGTGTGATGTGTTCCTCAAAGGGGGTGGTAGCCCCTGTTTTCTTTTGTTACATTCGCCGATGTCCATAAATCGAAATAAATGGAGGTCGGGAAAACGCATGAAACGTAATCTCATTCGTGCAACCACTGTCGGTGCGGCTCTCGGAGTCGCGGGACTCATCGCACCTGCCGGGGCAATTGCCGCACCGGTGGACGAGAACAATTGCGCAAAGGTCTCGACGCCGGGCAACCCCGCCGGTTGGGGAAATACCTTCTCGGATGAGCAGGGCCAGGCCGGCAAGTATTCCGACGTCAACGTCAACGTCAACGACGAGGACGGTTCACTGCGGTTTGAGACCACCGCGACTACGCCTCGTCAGGCGTCCTACCACTCCGCCGGTCAGTTGCCCCTCGCTGACGTGGCGAAACAGCCGCTGACATTCCACAAGTCCGAGGGCCAGGCGAACTGGCAGATCCGCGTGACCGGTGCGGAGACCGGGTCCGAGGACGGTTTCGCGACGTTGGTGTGGACCGCCCCGGAGGGCAAGGTGCAGGCTGACCCGGCCGGCTCGAACCAGTGGTATGCGACCAGGGACCTCCCCGGTATCCCCAAGTTCTCGAACGCGACCCTGGACAAGATCATCGAAGCCGCTGGTGAAAAGGCCGTCGTCAACCACTACGGCATCTCGAGCCAGCCCGCGGGCAACACCGGGACCGTGAATGTCGACAACGTCTCGTTCAACGGCTGCACCACGAACTTCAAGGCCACGGATGACGCCGGTGGCTTCGGTTCGCTGGAGAATCTCTTCCCGTGATGCGTTGAGCCGAGCTCATCCCCAGCGGTTCTTCGCTTGCTGAGCGTTTTCTCCCGCCGGCCGAGCATTCTCCCACTCGCTGGTTGAGCGTTATCCCGTTCGCTGGTTGAGCGTCATTCCGCTCTCGGGTTGAGCGCTATCCCGCTCGCTGGTTGAGCGTCATTCCGCTCGCGGGTTGAGCGCTATCCCGCTCGCTGGTTGAGCTCGTCGAAACCACCGCAGGCCCCGCGACCATTTCGGTCGCGGGGCCTGTGGTGTTTCCAGTGATCAGCAGGCGTCCTCCACTCACCACTGGTCGAATCCGACATTGGCTTGTGGGAAGCCGGTGTCGATGTGGTTGTTCATCCAGTACTGCTGCGACCGGGGGCCCCAGATACCGCTCATGTCGGTGTTCACGTTGAACTTGTGGTTGGTGAGCTGGTAGTTGGCGGTGGGGCCGAAGAGGCCGATGCGGTACATCGCGTTGACGTCGAGGTGATTGTTGAACGGGGCGACGGCTGTGATGGTTTCGGTGGCACCGGGGTTGAGGACCTGCTTCGGTGCGTTGACCCACTGGCCGCCGTCGGCGTTGCTGCCGATCAGGTACTCGGGCTTGTCGGTGTGGTTGGTGATCGTCATCGCGACCGTCGGCTCTCCCGGGCGGGTGATCGGCATGGTGCCGGCGTGGGCTGCGCCGGTGGCACCGAGTGCGATGCCGGCGGCTGCGGCGAGTCCGAGGGTTCCGGCTGCGATGCGGGACGCGATCTTCATGGGGTTCTCCGAGTCTCTGGTGGGGTTTGCTGTGTGTGGTTGTTCCGGGCTGTCCCGGTGACACCAATGACTTTCCTCCGAGAACACCCCGCCCGGATTCCGCCGACCGGGTGATCCACCGGTGGATTGCTGCATCCACCGATCGGTGGACACTGGCGGGGACCTGCGTCGAAAACCGCCCCTGGGATCCGCCCCCGAAAGGCACCCTCTACAGCCCGGCCGACGACACCACGTCAGCGGAGCCGCTGCACAGGGCGGATTCTGGGGGCGCTTTTCAGCGGGGCGGGGTCAGACCTCGCGCGCGGGCACCTCGACCACGACGGCGGTCCCGCCGCTGGGGCGGTTCCGCAGGGAGAACGCACCGCCGATCCCCTCGACGCGTACTCGCCGCGAGGCCAGGCCGATGTGGCCGGCGGCCTGGCGGCGCCGCATCAGTTCCTCGACCTCGATCTCGTCGGGGAGTCCGACACCGTCGTCGACGACGACCAGCCGCGCGACCCCGTCGTCGAACTCGACCGTGACCTCCGCGGTGTCGGCGTCGGCGTGCTTGACCACGTTGGTGAGGAGTTCGCGTGCCGCGGCGAACAGCAGCGAGTCGGCGGTGGTGCGGAGCTCGGTCGGCCAGGCGGCGGTGTCCACCGAGATCGACGGTGCACCGGCTCGGCTGCCGTACGACGACGCGAGGTCGGTCAGCGCGACGGCGAGTCCGGCCTGCTCGAGGACCGCGGGGTGTAATTCGCTCAGCGTCGAGCGGAGCAACCGAGCCGAGTCGCGCAGGGCGCCGTCGACCCGGTCCAGGGTCACGGCATCGGCCGAACCCCGCAGTGTCGCGAGCTCTTGCCGTGCGGCGAGCACATATTGGAGTGCGCCGTCGTGGAGGTTGTCGGCGAGGTCGCGCCGTTCGCGCTCCTCGATCTCCATCGTCGCGTCGAGGAGCCGGGCGCGTTCGGCGGCAAGCGATCCGATGGTCGTCACCCGGGATCGTTGGAGTCGGGACAACAGGACCGCTCCGACCGCGAGAGCCGCGACCACGAGGATGCGCAGCACGATGATCGACCACGGTTCGCCGTTCGAGTCCCGGGCGAGGATGTTGGCGACCGCATAGACCACCACGGTCGACGCCACGACCATCGCGCACAGGCGCGGCTGCAGCGAGATGGCCGCGATCATCGGGACCAGGGCGAAGCCGGCGATCAGCGCGTCGGTGGTCCAACTGACCTCGTTGGACATACCGGCGACGACGGCCAGGATCGTCAGCAGCAGAAGGTCGATCGGCAACGCGATCCACGAGTAGCGGACCATCCAGAACTGGTGGCTCCGGGCCACGACGGCTCCGGCGACACACCACGCCGCATAGAGAACGGCGGTGACGACGCTGAACACGGCCGCATGGTCGGGAGGATCCAGACAGACCGTCAGGAGCACGAAGAGTGCCAGGAAGAGTCGCAGGAGAACCTGGATCCGGATTCCGCGGATCGCGTGGTCGACGAGGATTCGGTGGATGCGCGGCTCGTCGGCGAACTCGCCGAATCCGAGATAGACCGTCAGACCGGCGATCTCGACGTCGGAGTTGCGCATCACGTGCCGGTTACTCGAGAAGGCCACGACGCATCGCCTCGGCCACTGCGGCGGCACGGTCGGAGACCCCGAGCTTCTCGTAGAGACGCTGGGTGTGGGTCTTCACGGTCGCGGCCCCGATGTACAACTCGGCGGCGACCTGCGGAATCGACTGCCCGCGTGCGAAACCGGCGAGGACCTGCCGCTCGCGTTCACTGAGAGCCGGTGCGTCCCGCTGGGTCTGGGCTCTAATCTCCCCGGCGAGGCCGGCCGCGAGCGCCGGGGGTACCACGGTCTCGCCTTTCGCGACCCTGGTCACCGCGCCGACGATCTCGTCGCGGTCGGCATCCTTCGACAGGTAGCCGGCGGCGCCCTCCTGCAGCGCCCGGAAGACGATGGGTCCCTCGGTGACCGCGGACAGCAGGAGGACACGCGTCGGCAGCTTGTCGCGGGTGACCGCGTGGGCCAGTTCCACGTCGGTCATCCCCGGCATCTGATGGTCGACGACGGCGACGTCGGGGTTCTCGCGCCGGATGAGTTCGAGGCCGGCGGCCCCGTCAGCGGCCTCGCCGACCACCCGTACCCGGCCGCTCTGCGTGAGACCCCGCGACACCCCGTCTCGGAAGAACGGGTGATCGTCGACGACGACCGCGGTCACGAGGGTTTCCATCGCCCCAGAATACGGTGCATACAACGCGTTTCACCCGGTTACACGGGTTTCGGGGCCCTACTCGGCGTGCTGCTCCTCGATGAACTCGAACAGACGGAACTCCGACCCCGGGTCGGTGCGCGAGGCGGTGGTCGGCGTCCGGTTGCCTGCGTCGGCGTGGATCCGGGCGACGATCTCGGGGAGATCACCATCGAGCGTGTAGGCCGCCATGTACCGGTGGGTGGCCTCGGGATCGGCCGACTTGTATCGCACCGCGCTCGTGACGCCCTCCGTCGCAAGGATCTCCGGGAGGTGATGCGTGGTGTACCACTCGTTGAACTCGTCCTCGACGGCATCGTCGCGTGGATGAGTGAAGGCGATGTAGAGGCCTCGTGCCATTGTTGCTCCTCTTTCTCGGACCGGGATCGGATCAGGCGGACGGGAGTTCGGCCGGGGGAAACAGGCCCGCGCGGGACAGCTGACCCGGCACCGTCGTCCCGAGCATCTCGCCGAGCCGGCGTGTGCCGTCGAGGAGTACGGACGGGTCGACGCCGGTGTCGCATCCGCTGCGGTCGAGGAGGTACCAGAGGTCCTCGGTGGCGATGTTGCCCGTCGCGGCCGGGGCGAACGGGCAACCGCCGATACCGCCGAGGCTCGCATCGAGGGCCGATGCCCCGAGTTGCAGCGCGGTGAGGGCGTTGGCGTAGCCGGTGTTCCGTGTGTTGTGGAAGTGCCAGCGCAGCGGCATCCCGGGGGCTTCCCGGCGGGCTGCGTCGGCGAGTGCGACGACCTGTGCGGGAACTCCGACACCGATCGTGTCGGCCAGGGCGATCTCATCGGGTTGCGCATCGCTGCATCGCCGGAGGAGGTCGGCCACCCGCTCGACGGGGACCTCGCCCTCGAACGGGCAACCGAAGGCCGCGGCGATGGTCACCGTCGTCTTCAGGCCGGCATCCGACGCCCGCTTGGCGAGACGGTTCCACAGGTCAACGCCCTCGTCGGTGCTGGTTCCCTGGTTGCGTCGGCTGAAGGTGTCCGACGCGACGACCACGATGTTGACCTCGTCGAGACCGGCCGCGATGGCGCGATCGAGTCCGCGCTCGTTCAGAACCAATCCGATCCAGGAGACCTCGCCGCGCGGCAGGGCGGCGGAGACCGCTTCGGCATCGGCCATCTGCGGGACCCGCTTGGGATGGACGAAACTCGTCGCCTCGATTCGACGGAGGCCCGCTGCCACCAGATGATCGATGAGTTCGAGTTTGGTCTCGGTCGGCAGGAGCGTCGCCTCGTTCTGCAGGCCGTCGCGGGGCGATACCTCGACGATGGTGACCGACTCGGGGGTGATCGACGAGGAGGTTACGGAGGACGGGGTGTGGGGCATGACTGTGTCCGGCTGCTCGGACGCCGTGTTGTTTGCCATGCCCGGATGTTCCCCCAGCCGCAGAATGTATGCAAGTGGACGGACGTCATGTGTCCATTACGTAAGAAGTTCCAGTAATTAACGAGTTTTCGGTTGTAGGCCGACTGTCACCGGGCTAACATGTATGCAATCTAGGAGGTAAGAGTGTCTCAGGCATCACAGCGCGCCACGGATCTCCTCCGCGCGAAGATCCTCGAAGGTCGATGGAAACCGGGTGATCGGCTCGCCGAGGTCGAACTGGCCGAGATCCTCGAGGTCAGTCGTACGCCGGTGCGAGAAGCGCTGTCGCGATTGGCCGTCGAAGGTCTGGTCGAGATGTCCCCGAACAAGGGTGCCCGCGTGGCGACCTGGTCGGAGGCCCGGCTGAACGAGATCTTCGATCTCCGTCTGCTTCTCGAACCGGTTGCCACCGGTAAAGCGGTGGGCCGGCTGAACGACGACGAGATCGACGAACTCGAAGAACTCGCCGTTCGTATGCACGAGCACGGCCGCCCCGGTGGAGATCGTGACTTCAGCGAGATCGCCCGGTTGAACCGCAAGTTCCATGCGACGTTGATCGAGAAGGCCGAGAGCCTGCAGCTCGAGGCGACCCTGACGTCGGTCCGGCACATCTCGCTGGCGACCCGCAACTACCAGCACTTCACCGAAGACAGCCTGTCCCGCAGCCTTTCTCACCATTTCGAGATCGTCGCGGCGGTTCGGGCCGGCAACTCCGACTGGGTGGAGGCGGTCATGCGCTGCCACTTGCACAACGCCCGCACCGCGATGCTGGGGGCGATGAGCAACCCGACCATCGGTGCAGACAACACCCGTGACGGAATCGGCGCCATCCTCGCCTGACGCCCCACCGACGTAACAGACCCATCGACAACACGGACCGAACGAACAACATCCGAAACCGACTCCGACAGAACACATACCGCTTGTGAACAACGGGCCCGTCGACGGCCCGGTACCCCCTTCTTCATCCAGAGCGCCCGCGCAAATCCCTGTGCGAGGCGGCGATGACGCCTGCATCCATCCGGCCCGGCCGCATCGGGCTCCCAACGAACAGGAAGTACGAGATGAGCAACGACACGATCCACACCGCCCCCGAGCACGACCAGGTCGGACCGCTGTCCGATCTGCGCGTCGTCGAGATGGGCCAGCTCCTGGCCGGACCGTTCTGCGGCCAGCTGCTCGCCGATTTCGGCGCCGAGGTCATCAAGCTGGAGGATCCGGGCCGCGGTGACCCGATGCGTCAGTGGGGCCGCAAAAGCGCTCAGGGACAGTCACTCTGGTGGCCGGTCGTCGGCCGCAACAAGAAGTCGGTCACCTGCAACCTGCGGACCCCGGAAGGCCAGCAGATCGCCCGCGGCCTGATCGCGACCGCCGACATCCTCATCGAGAACTTCCGTCCGGGCACGCTGGAGCGGTGGGGTCTGAGCTACGAGGAGCTCAGTGCCCTCAACCCGAAGCTGATCATGGTGCGGGTTACCGGTTACGGCCAGACGGGGCCGTATGCGCCGCGGGCCGGTTACGGTTCGATCGGCGAGGCGATGGGTGGATTGCGTTACATCACCGGCGATCCCGACAGCCTTCCGAGCCGGACCGGCATCTCCATCGGCGACTCGCTCGCAGCCGTCTTCGCGACCATCGGTGCACTGACCGCACTCCACGGGGTGCGCCGGACCGGTCGTGGCCAGATCGTCGACTCGGCCATCTACGAGGCAGTCCTGTCCCTGATGGAATCGACCGTGCCGGAGTACCAGCTGACCGGTTACCAGCGGGAGCGCACCGGCTCGATCCTGCCGAATGTCGCACCCAGCAACGTCTATCCCACCGCCGACGACTCGAGCATCTTGATCGCGGCGAACCAGGACACCGTGTTCCGCCGCCTCGCGGAGGCGATGGGCGAGCCGGAACTCGCCGACGACCCGCGGTACGTCAACCATGCTGAACGCGGTGCGAACCAGGTCGAACTCGACGACTACATCGCCGAGTGGACCCGCCGCCAGCAGTCCGACGATCTCCTGGCCCTGCTGGAGGACAAGGGCGTGCCGGCCGGCCGGATCTACCAGGCCAAGGACATGCTCTCAGATCCGCACTTCGCCGCACGTGAGGCCATCGTCACGCTGCAGCACAAGGTCTTCGGCGACTTCCCGGTCCAGAACGTGGCCCCGAAGCTGTCGTCGACGCCGGGCACGATCCGCTGGCTGGGACCGGAGCTCGGTGAGCACACCGCCGAGGTCCTCGGCGACGTCCTCTCTCGGACCCCCTCCGACATCGACGAACTCCGGACGTCGGGCGTCATCTGACAATCCGGGACAAGACGTAACGCAGAAGCAACCACGGACCGGCAGTTGTATGCAATGCTAAGGATCTGCGCCGTTCCCGGACCTGTCTGCGGACGAAAGTATGCAATAGAGCGCTAGAAAGGAACGTCCAATGTCTGCATGGAAGCAGAGCACTGCCGCCGAGCTGAGCCCCGAGTCGCTCGCGGCCCTGATCCGCAACGAGATCCCCGCCATCCGCATCGAGAACTTCGCCGATGCCGAGGAGTGCGCCGCCTTCACCAAGGCGGTGTACGACTCACCCGACCTGAAGTCGTACAGCGTCGCCACCCCGACCCACTACCTCGGCCTGGTCATGTACGAGTACCGCCAGGACGGTGGGCGCAAGCAGGAGTTCTTCGATGCGGTCCCCGAAGCCGTTGCGGCGCAGGAGAAGCTGTACAAGCAGTCGTTCGACGTTCCCCAGCGCTTCCGCGACCTGATCGGCGCGCACCACCCGGGTGACGTCCTCGTCCCCTCCGAGCCCGACTACGGGGACTACTGCCCGGTGGTCGTCCGCATCGCGTCCAACGGCGTCCACCTGCACGCCGACTACGCACCGTACAACTCCCCGGACTGGGCCATCGGGGGCATCGAGGACCAGATCACCTGGAACCTCTACACGCAGTGCCCGTCCGTGGGCGGCGAGACCACCGTCTACAACAAGCCGTGGGTGCCCGCCGAAGGTGAGGACCCCGCACGCGGCCTCCCCGACGGCTCGGTGGAGACCGACGAGTCGATCGAGAGCTTCACCTTCGCACCCAAGGTCGGTGAAGTGGTGCTGTTCAACCCCCGCAACCCCCACAAGATCGCTGCCGGCGCCACGGAAGGCGAGGGACGCGTGTCCATCGGCTCCTTCCTCGGAACCAAGGGCGCCGACCTGTGGATGTGGTCCTGACCATCCGGACCCGACTTCCCCTGAACCACTGAACCACTGAACCACTGAACCACTGACGCAAGGAGATAGACATGGCGATTGACCCAGAAGACCGGATGATCAAGCCCAGCGGGCGCCTGTTCACCAAGAACTCGGACATCCCGGCCGATCCGGTGAGCCTGATCGAGGACACCGTCGAGGACGGCGAGCTGACCGTCCGTGCGCTGATGGTCGGCGAGGAGATGATCTTCGTCGAGGCGTTCAAGGGCAAGGGAATGATCGATCCCACCCACCAGCACGACGATCACGAGTCGATCGGCTACCTGCTGCGCGGCAAGATGCGCGTCGTCATCGGCGATGAGGAGTTCATCGCCGAGGCCGGCGACGTCTGGCTGCACCCGCGCGGCGTGCCGCACATGAGCGAGGCCCTCGAGGACTCGATCCAGCTCGAGATCAAGTCCCCGCCGCGCAAGACCTGGTACACCGACGCCGAGCTCGCCGAGCGCGCGAAGCGTCAGCCCGCGAACTGACCACTGCCGCCCCCCTTCCGGCGGCAGCAGCACCCGACGACGACGCCCCGGCCACCCGCCGGGGCGTCGTCGTGTCTGCGGGGCGAGAAGTCAGATCCACCAGGCGCGCAACGTATCCGGTGGGCGCTCCGGTTGCGAGACAACACGTCCGGTCCGTATACGACAGAGCCCCTCGAGCGGATCGCTCGAGGGGCTCTGTGCGTGAAAGGAGATGTCAGGCAGCGCCGTTGGTGGCACCCGACCCGGCCAGGGGGCCGATGGTCTCACCGGTGATGAACTTCGACTCGGGGGAGACGAGGAAGGCGATGGTGCGCGAGACGTCGATGGGCTCGATCCACGGGACACCCATCGGGTTGATGACGTAGGCCTCTTCGATCTGCTCCTGGGTCGGGTTCTCGATGCCCGGCAGGAAGAGTGCCTCGCACGCGTCGTTGCGGATCATGTCGGTGTTGACGTTGGTCGGGGTGACGGCGTTGACGGTGACGCCGCTCTGGGCGACCTCGAGGGCTGCCGACTTGACCAGACCGATGACGCCCCACTTGGCGGCGCAGTAGTGGGCCAGGTTGTTGAAGCCGATGTGGCCGCCGCCCGACGAGGTGGCGACGACGCGTCCGTAGCCGGCCTTGACCATGTGGGGCAGAACGGCGCGGAACGAGTTGAAGACGCCGGTCAGGTTGATGTCGACGGTCTCGGCCCACACCTCGCCGCTCATCTCGGCGATCGGGACGGCGGTCATGATGCCGGCGTTGGCCAGGAGGATGTCGATCTTGCCGAAACGCTCGACGACCTCGTCGGCGAAGGCGATGAGACCGTCCAGGTCACGGACGTCGACGACGCGTGCGTACGCCTTGCGGCCCTCTGCCTCGATGAGGCGGACGGTCTCGTCCAGGTCGGCCTGCGTGGCCATCCCGTAGGGGGTCGTCACGTTGTCCTTGACGGAGTCGACGATGACGATGTCGGCGCCCAGGCTGGCGAGGTGGACGGCGTGCGAGCGGCCCTGGCCGCGTGCGCCACCGGTGATGAAGGCGATCTGCCCGTCGAAAGTACCCATGTCAGAGTTCCTCTTTCCGTTGATGTTTGACACTGAAGTTCTGGGGGCCGCGTCAGCGACCGAGGGCGGTGGCGCCTGCGTCGGCCACCGTGACGTCCTGCTCCGTCGATCCGCCGCTGACGCCGAGAGCACCGACCAGCACACCGTCGATGTGCAGCGGGACGCCGCCGCCGAAGGGGGTGAATCCCGGGACGCTGGTGATCGATCCGGCGAACGAGGCGTTGGCGGAGCCCGCCTCTTCCCACATGGAGGTCGGTTGGCCCATACCGACTGCGGTGTAGGCCTTTCCGCCGGCCATGCTCAGCCCCATCAGTGGGCTGTCGTCCATCCGCTGCGAGGCGATCTGCTGTCCGGCGTGATCGACGACGACGAGCGCCATCGGCACCGAGATCTCGGCTGCCTTCGCACGCGCCGCCGCGATCACGGTCTCGGCGTCGTCCAGCGTGAGGACGGTTCGTTGACTGGCCATGGCTACTCCTCTGTCTGCTTGCCCCACCGGTTGTTTCCCGGCTCGGGGGCGCAGCCGGATGTTCCTCGTTGGGCTGCTCGCTCAGTATGACCGCCCACAGCCGTGTTCGCAATGGACATGTATACAACCGTCCAAGTTCTCTTAACGCTGCTAAACAGCGTTTTAGGGCTCTCCGACGCCGAATCTGGGCCCAACTCGTTGGTAAATACCCTGTTAATCGACGCGATCTGGGCTACTCTTTGCCCGTGGTCCTGCCATATGGTTTGACGCGAAGCAGTGATCTGCCACGACCCCCATGTACACAAATGACCCCGAGAACCCCGGATTGTGTGCAGTTTCCCCCGAAGGAGATCCATGGTTGACGTTCTTGGCTACCGCAACGTCTTTGGCGTGCTCGCCCCCTCTACGAACACGGTCGTCGAGCCGGACTACTACCGGATGACGGTGCCCGGCGTGACGCCTCACGTCGGCCGCATCCACATCCGCGACCAAACCCTGACCAGCAACGAGGACTTCGAGGGTCTGCTCGAGCAGATTCGCGCCGAGATCAATGCCGCATGCGAGCGCGTGCTGACCTGCGACCCCGACTACCTCGTGATGGGAATGTCCGCCGAGACCTTCTGGGGCGGTGTCGAAGGCAACCGGCAGTTCACCGAACAGCTCGAGAGCTTCTCCGGCCTGAAGGTCGCCACCGGTGCCGACGCCGTGCGCCGCGGGCTCGACCTCTTCGGTGCCAAGCGCCTCGGCGTGGTCACCCCGTACCAGCCGATCGCCGACGAGAACGTGCGTCTCTTCCTCTCCGAGGCCGGTTACGACGTGGTCAACCTCAAGGGACTGCGCTGCCCCTCCGCGGTGGACATCGCCCGGGTCAGCGAAGACGAACTGCGGCAGGCGATCCTGGAGGTCAACGGCCCCGACGTCGACGCCATCGTCCAGGTCGGCACCAACCTGTCCATGGTCGGCCTCGCCGACGAGGCCGAGCGCTGGCTGGGCAAGCCGGTCATCGCCATCAACGCGGCCACCTGGTGGCACGCACTGCGTTCCAACGGCGTCACCGACCAGATTCACGGGTTCGGCACCCTGCTGCGCGAGCACTGATCCCGGCAGCCCCGAACCGCACTCTGCACAACATTTTTCGAGGAGAACCGATGAAGAAGACAGCATCCTGGATGCTCACGACGGTCGCCGCCGGCGCCCTGCTCGCGGGCTGTACCAGCGCAACCGCCGACAACGGCTCGAGCGCCTCCGGTGAGAAGGTCAGCAACGCCTGCACCCAGGCCGCCGGCGCCATCGTCGACAAGGCCCGCGAGGCCACCCCGCTGATCGTGCCCGAGGCTCCGCTCGATCTCGCCGCCGCCAAGGGCAAGAACATCTGGATGATCATGGTTGTCACCAACCAGTTCACCTCCGCTGCCGCCGAGGGCTTCAACGAGGCCGCGGCCGCCGCCGGCGTCAAGGCCACCGTGTACGACGGCCAGGGCCAGACGAACAAGTTCAACGAGGGCATGGCGCAGGCCATCGCACAGAAGGCCGACGCGATCGTCCTGCTGGGCATCGAGCCGGCCATGCTGTCCGGTTCGCTCAACGACGCTGCGCGCGCGGGCATCCCGGTCATCAACGCCCTATCGGGTGACGCATCGGCTCCGCTGGCCAACGGAGTCTTCGCGAACGTGAGCGCCGACTACACCGCCGACGGCGCCTCCCTCGCCGCATGGACGCTGGTCGACTCCAATTGCTCGGCGTCGACGTTCTTCGCGCAGCCGACCGCCATCGAGATCTACCAGAACATGGCCAACGGAGCCGAGAAGGTCTACCGCGAGAACTGCCCGGACGACTGCTCGCTGGACATCCAGGAGATCGACCTGGCCAACGCCGCGACCGACCTGCCGCAGAAGGTCGAGACGGCGATGAAGCGCAACCCGGACACCACCTACGTGATGACCAACTGGGACTCGGGCGTCACCTTCGTCGAGCCGACCGTCGCCATGACCAACCCCGACGCCAAGATTCTCGGCCGCGACGGCATCGCCACCAGCCTCGACTCGATCCGTTCGGGCAAAGGCCAGGACGTCACCATGGCAGCCCCGCCGGAGGCGTGGCTCGGCTGGGTGATGGTCGACAACGCGGTGCGCTCGGTCACCGGCGCCCAGCCCTCGGGCATCGTCATCCCCACCCGTCTGGTGGACGAGACCAACATCGGCGGGTCGAACGCCGAGGTCAACCCCAACTACAAGGATTTCCAGAAGTCTTTCAAAGAGGCCTGGTCCAAGAACTGATCGGCGCGCGGGCTGAGCATGCCCGCGGCACACACACGGAGACATCATGAGCAATGACCTCGGCACCGTTGCGGCGCCCCCCTCACGCCCACCGGCGATCCAGAAGTCACCGACCGAGTCGGTGGCCGGCTCCACGAAAGCCCGCCAGAGCACCTCGTTCGTGGAACGCTATGCGCTGGTTGGACTCCTGGTGCTCGCGTTCGCGCTGTGCGCCGTCTTCCTGCCCGAGTTCCGGTCCACGGGCATCGTCTCGGCGATGGTCAACTCGCAGGCGATCATCCTGCTCCTCGCGCTGGCCGCGACCCTGGCTCTGCGGACCGGTGACTTCGACCTCGCCATCCCGGGCGTCATGGTCACCAGTGCGTGTGTGGTCGCGGTCATGTCGACCAACGGGTACTCGCCGGCCGCGGTGATCCCGGCTGCCCTGGCGGTCGGGCTCATCGTCGGCCTGATCAACGCCCTTCTGGTCGTGAAGGTCGGGGTGGACTCGTTCATTACGACCCTCGGTATGTTCACCGCCCTCTCGGGCATCGGGTACGCCATCACGGGTTCCAAGATCGTCACCGGCGTCCCGGACTTCTACGTGGAGCTCTCGCGGGCGAAGCTGCTGGGCCTGCCGATGACCACCTGGTACGGCTGGCTGCTCGTCGCCGTGCTGTGGTTCGTGTACCAGCGCACCCCGATGGGCCGCTACATGCTGTTCATCGGCGGCAACCGCGATGCCGCTCTGCTGGCGGGTATCTCGGTGGCACGTATCCGCACGATCACCTACGTGGTCTCGGGTGTGGCCGGCGCCCTCATCGGGATCATCCTGGTGGGCAACCTCGGCGCGATCGATCCCGGCATCGGCAGCCAGTACCTCCTGGCCCCGTTCGCCGCGACGTTCCTCGGTGCCACCGCGATCACCGTCGGCCGCTTCAACGCGATCGGCACCCTCGTCGCGGTCTACCTCCTGGTCGTCGGCATCACCGGCCTCCAGTTGGCCGGTGCGGCATCGTGGGTCAGCCCGCTGTTCAACGGTCTGGCACTGATGATCGCCGTCGCCCTCGCCAAGCTCGTCGGCAAGCGTCGCGGAGCCGCGTGATGACGCCGGAGTCGGCGGCCGCCACCCTCCCGGGTCGGGGAGGGGGCGGTACCGCGGGTCCCGCACTGCAGATCGAGGGTCTCTCGAAGCAGTTCGACGGCAACTACGCGCTGCACCCGCTCGACTGGGAGGTGAAGCGCGGCGAGGTACACGCCCTGTGCGGACAGAACGGCAGTGGCAAGTCGACGATGATCAAGTGCCTGGCCGGCTATTACCGGCCGGACAGCGGTCGGGTGCGTCTGTTCGGTCGCGAGCTCGACCTGCCGGTGCGCAACCCGGCCGAGCACGGTATCGCCGTCATCCATCAGGACCTGGGTCTCGCCCCGGAGATGACGGTGCTCGAGAACATCGGCGTCGCAACCGGTTACGGCACCCGTGGCTTCGGCTGGGTGCGTGATCGCCAGGAGGCCAAGGCCTGCCGCGAGATCGCCGAACGTCTCGGCATCGAGCTGCCGCTGAACACCTTGGTCGCCGACCTCAGCCCGGCGCAGCGTGCGCTCGTCGGTCTGGTCCGAGCGGTCCGCGCGCTCGGTGACGGGCACGAAGGTCACCTGTTCATCCTCGACGAGCCGACGGCGTCGCTGTCGCACAGCGAGGCGGCCCAGGTCACCTCCATGATGCGCAGCGTCGCCGAACTGGGATCGAGCGTGATCTTCGTCAGCCACCGGCTCAGCGAGGTGCTCGACGACTGCGACTCGGTCACCGTGTTGCGGGACGGCAAGCGGGTTCTCACGCGGTCCACCGCGGGACTCACCCGCTCGGACCTGGTCGCCGACATCCTCGGTCGGCGGCTGACGGACTACTACCCGGATCCGCCGGAGCGCACCGGCGCCACACCTGCGCAACTCGTGTTGGAGAACGTGAGTGGCGGTGTGGTCAAGGATCTCTCGGTCACCGTCGAGAAAGGCGAGATCGTCGGGTTCACCGGCCTGGCCGGAATGGGTCACGAAGAACTGCCGCTGGTCCTGGCCGGCAAGCTGCCGCGCACCGGTGGCACGGTCACCGTCGACGGCACCACCGTCGAACCGAACCGACCCCGGGCCGCCATCGCCGCCGGCCTGGCGTTGGTTCCGGGCAACCGTCATCGCGACGGGGTCTGGCTCGACGCCTCGGCCGCCGAGAACGTCACGCTGCCGAGCCTGGGCTCGTTCACCAAGTTCGGTGTCGCGACCAACTGGCGCAAGGAGCGGTCCACCGCGGTCGATCTCGTCGAGGAGTCCGGTGCCGTTCCGGCGCAACCACATTGGCCGATCCGCCAGTTCAGCGGTGGCAACCAGCAGAAGATCGTGTTGTCCAAGTGGCTGCACCTCGATCCGACCGTGCTCCTGCTCGACGAGCCCACCCAGGGCGTCGACGCCGGCGCGTCACGTCAGCTGCTGGACCGGGTCGCCGACCTCGCCGCCGACGGTGCGTCGGTCCTGGTGTTCTCCGGTGATCACGAGCAACTCGCGGCGATCTGCCACCGCGTCCTCGTCCTGCACCATGGAGAGGTCGTGGCGGAACTGCCGCGGACCGAACTGAGCGAGCAGGCCCTGCTGGAGGCGTGCGAACAGAAGGTGGAGGTGGTCGCGTGAGCGATCCCGGGAACACGGTCACCGACTCGGACGGCATCGCCGCCGACTACGCGAAGGCGGGATTCGGCGGCGCACTGGGCTGGGGTTCCCGGCCCGCGTTGCTGATGATCGACATGATCGAGGCGTACTTCCGGCCGGGATCGCCGTTCTGCCTTCCCGATCCAAAGGTCGTCGACCGGTGCGCCACGCTCCTGGAGGCCGCTCGCCGCGCCGGCATCCTGATCGTCCACACCCGGGTGGAGTACACGCCCGGTCTGGCCGACGGCGGTGTCTTCGTCCGCAAGGTACCCGCGCTGGGTGTCCTCGAGGCCGGTCATCCGGACGGTCTGGGTGAGTTCGTCGAGCCGCTGCGTCCGCAAGCGGGTGAGGTCGTCGTGGTCAAGCAGTACGCTTCGGCGTTCTTCGGCACATCGGTCGCGTCAACACTGGTCGCCAACGGAGTCGACTCGGTGTTCGTCGCCGGCGTCTCGACCTCGGGGTGTGTGCGTGCGAGTGCCACCGATGCCATGCAGCACGGGTTCATCCCGAAGGTCGTCGCCGATGCCTGTGGCGATCGCAACCCCGCGGTGCACGACGCCAATCTGTTCGACCTCGACGCCAAGTACGCCGACGTCATCGACCTCGACACGGCTTGCGCGCGAATGGCGTTCACGGACTGACCTTCCAGGCGCCCCGGACGGCGCCGCCGCGCGCGATGCCCCCCACGTAGCGCGACGGCGCCGCCGGGCGTGTCCATCACGCCGACGGGTCGAGGATCACTCCATACCGTGTCCACCATCCCCGGTGGTGGAGGCGATCCTCGTGGGTCCTCGTCCGGATGGACACGGCACGGCCGGTGACGATCTCCCAATGTCGTCACCGGCCGTTGTGTCGTTTCCGGGCTCGGCGCCTCAGCTCGCGGTGTCGGTGCGGGTGGGTGCCGTCACCGTGATGAACCGGGCGGCGGTCTCCACGGCCTGGCGGGCCTCGGAGGACAACCGCGGCATCAACTGGAAGACGTGGCCCTGGTCGGGCCACGCCTGGATCACCGAAACGCCACCGGCACCGACGATCTCGGCGTGGGTGGCCCGGGCATCGGCACCCATGACCTCGAGCGCCCCGTATTGGATGAGGGTCTTGGGGAGCGTCATCTCCGGGGTCAGCCGGATGCGCATGCGCGGGTGGTCGGGATCGGCGGTCCGCGTGTAGAGACGGAGGATCTTGCGCGCGGTGACCGCGTTGATGATCGGGTCGTGGACTCCGCTGCGCTGATTGTCCACCGCCAGATCGAAAGTCGGGTCGTAGAGCGGGGAGAAGAGCACCATCGAACCGGGCTGCGGCGTGCGGGTCGCGTGGTTGACGGCGAGGATGTCGAGCGCGAGGTGTCCGCCCGCGGAGTCGCCGGCGATCACGATGTCCTCGGCCCGATAACCCTGCGCGAGAAGCCATCGGTAACCCCGGATCGCATCGTTTCCCGCACAGGGCCACGGATGTTCGGGACCGAGCCGGTAGTCGAGGCTGAACGCCGACAGTTCCGTCAGGTTGCCCAGCCGCGCAACGAGCCCGCGGTGTGTCCGTGGAGAACACACCACATACCCGCTGCCGTGGAGGTAGTAGATGACCCGGGTGCCCGGCCGCGGCTCCGCGGCACGACGCCCCGTCACCCATTCACCGCGGATCTGGCCTCCGCGGAACGTCTCGCGAACAGGCCCGACCCTCGTTCCCGACGGCGGCGGGCTGAGCCGTTCGATGGTCAGGTTGAGCCCGGGGCGGGCCCGCTGGATCATCTGCGCCGTCACCCGCGGATGGCTGCGCCGCGCGGCGAGCATCATCGGCCAGGTCACGCGGGCGAGGTAGGCGTTGACGGCACGTGACCGACGGGAACCGTGCGGGTCCACACCGAGGTGGCCGAAGGGGTTCTCGTCGTACGTGGACGGGGACGGGGCACCGCCCGGCACTGAGGTGACGCTCATCACCCGACGGTATCGGCGCCGGGTGTCCGAAGCGCGGCAATCGCGGGGGGTGTCACCGGACCGCGACCCGGCCGCGACCGAGTGGCTGCCACGATGGTTCCGTGTCGTTACGTACGGGGCAGGCGGCTCACACGGCAGGTGCCTCGCGGTGATGTCGGTACACGCCGATTTCTCCTCTGACGTGCAGTAGGGCGGTCGTTGTGGTAGCCGGATTTCGATAGTGGGCACCCCACGTGGAAAAATGACACACAATGCTCATGCGGCAGCCCGCGGGCGCCCTCTGAAGTGCTGCGCTCAAAGCCGAGATGAGCAGGGTGTTCGGGCCCCGACGATGCGGCCCGGAGGAATCCGTCAGCAACGGCGCTGACGGGGCCCACCGCCATGTGATTGTCCGCTCTGCCCCGGGTCAGCCCCCAGGGGCGGCAGAAGACGAAGCTGTGGGGGACAGCGAGGTCCGCTAGGCGATCAGGCCGGCAACGGAGCCGGTGAGACAGGCGGGGGTGGCCCCCAAACATTGACGACGGTTAGTGCGTGCACCCCTTCGCACGCAAAGTGAGGCGAATATGAAGCAGGCTCCGGGACCGGTCGGTCTCTACGACCCACGCAACGAGCACGATTCGTGCGGCGTGGCGTTCGTCGTAGACATGCACGGACGACGCAGTCGCGACATCGTCGACAAGGCGATCATGGCCCTGGTCAACCTCGAGCACCGCGGTGCCGCGGGTGCCGAACCGAACACCGGTGACGGTGCCGGGATCATGATCCAGGTTCCCGACCGCTTCCTGCGGGAGACGGTTGACTTCGAGCTTCCCGCCGAGGGCAGCTACGCGACCGGTATCGCCTTCCTCCCACAGGGCTCCGAAGACGCTCGCCTCGCCTGCGAGGGCGTCGAGAAGGTCATCGAGTCCGAGGGGCTGACCCTGCTCGGCTGGCGCGAGGTGCCCACCAACGAGAACTCGCTCGGTGCGCTCGCCCGCGACGCGATGCCCACGTTCCGTCAGGTCTTCATCGGCGGCGCCGAGGGCATGGAGCTCGAGCGCCGCGCGTACGTCGTGCGCAAGCGCGTGCAGTACGAGCTCGGCAACAAGGGTGCCGGCGCCGACGGCCCCGGCCGCGAGACCGTCTACTTCCCGTCCCTGTCCGGCCGCACCTTCGTCTACAAGGGCATGCTGACGACCCCGCAGCTGCGGGAGTTCTACGTCGACCTGCAGGATTCGCGCGTCGAGAGCTCGCTGGGCCTCGTCCACTCGCGCTTCTCCACCAACACCTTCCCGTCGTGGCCGCTCGCACACCCGTTCCGCCGCGTCGCCCACAACGGTGAGATCAACACCGTCACCGGCAACGAGAACTGGATGCGGGCCCGCGAGTCGCTCATCGACACCGAGGCCTTCGGTGCCGACGCCGCGTCGAAGATCTTCCCGATCTGCACCCCGGGTGCCTCCGACACCGCTCGTTTCGACGAGGTGCTCGAGCTGCTTCACCTCGGCGGCCGCAGCCTGCCGCACGCGGTCCTGATGATGATCCCGGAGGCCTGGGAGCGTCACGAGTCGATGAAGCCCGAGCACCGCGCGTTCTACCGCTACCACTCGGCGCTCATGGAGCCGTGGGACGGCCCGGCGTCGGTGTGCTTCACCGACGGCACCGTCGTCGGCGCCGTGCTCGACCGAAACGGTCTGCGCCCCAGCCGCATCTGGGTCACCAAGGACGGCCTCGTCGTGATGGCCTCCGAGGTCGGCGTCCTCGACATCGACCACGCCGACGTCGTGCAGAAGATGCGTCTGCAGCCCGGCCGTATGTTCCTCGTCGACACCGCCGCCGGTCGCATCGTCGACGACGAGGAGATCAAGGACGAGCTGGCCGCCGAGCACCCGTACGCGGAGTGGCTCGACAAGGGCATGGTCGCCGTCGACGACATCGAGGCGCAGCCGCACGTGCACATGCCGCACGACCGGGTCACCTTGCGCCAGCAGGTCTTCGGTTACACCAGCGAGGAGCTGAACCTCCTCGTCGCGCCGATGGCCAAGACCGGCGCCGAGGCACTCGGTTCGATGGGCACCGACACGCCCATCGCCGTGCTGTCCAAGCGCCCGCGCATGCTGTTCGACTACTTCCAGCAGATGTTCGCGCAGGTCACCAACCCGCCGCTCGACGCCATCCGCGAGGAGGTCGTCACCAGCGTCGGTTCGACCATCGGCTCCGAGGCCGACCTGCTCAACCCGAGCCCCGTGTCGTGCCGCCAGATCGAGCTGCCGCAGCCGGTCATCGACAACGACACACTGGCGAAGCTGGTGCAGATCAACGACAACGAGTCGCTGCCGGACTTCCGCAGCGTCCACATCCACGGCCTCTACCCGGTGGCCGAGGGTGGTGCCGGGCTCCGCAAGGCACTCGACGAGATCCGCGCGAAGGCCAGCGCCGCCATCGAGGACGGCGCCAACCTGATCGTGCTGTCCGACCGCGAGTCCGACGAGAACCTCGCGCCGATCCCGTCGCTGCTGCTGACCGCCGCGGTGCACCACCACCTGGTGCGCGAGCGCAAGCGCACCCGCGCCGGCCTCATCGTCGAGTCCGGTGACTGCCGCGAGGTCCACCACGTGGCCACGCTCATCGGCTTCGGTGCGGCAGCGGTCAACCCGTACATGGCCTTCGAGTCCATCGAGGACATGGTCGAGCGCGGCGTGCTCGGCGACGTCGACTTCGCCACCGCGAAGAAGAACTACATCAAGGCCGCGAGCAAGGGCGTGCTCAAGGTGATGAGCAAGATGGGCATCTCGACCATCGCCTCGTACACCGGCGCACAGCTCTTCCAGGTCATCGGCCTATCGCAGGCGACGGTCGACGAGTTCTTCACCGGACTCATCAGCCAGCTCGACGGCATCGGTCTCGACGAGATCGCCGCCGACGTCGCCGCCCGCCACGCACTGGCGTTCAGCGACCGGCCCTCGGAGCGCGCGCACCGCGAGCTCGAGGTCGGCGGTGAGTACCAGTGGCGCCGTGAGGGCGAGTACCACCTGTTCAACCCGGACACGGTGTTCAAGCTGCAGCACTCCACGCGCACCGGCCAGTACGGGGTGTTCAAGGAGTACACGAAGATGGTCGACGACCAGTCGACCCGTCTGGGCACGCTGCGCGGCCTCTTCGACTTCAACTTCGGTGACCGCGATCCGATCCCGATCGAGAAGGTCGAGCCGGCCAGCGAGATCGTCAAGCGGTTCTCGACCGGCGCGATGAGCTTCGGCTCGATCTCGGCCGAGGCCCACGAGACCCTGGCCATCGCCATGAACCGTCTCGGCGGTCGCTCGAACTCCGGTGAGGGCGGCGAGGATCCGCGTCGTTTCCATCACGACGAGAACGGCGACTGGCGCCGCAGTGCGATCAAGCAGGTCGCGTCGGGACGTTTCGGCGTCACCTCGCACTACCTGTCGAACTGCACCGACATCCAGATCAAGATGGCGCAGGGCGCCAAGCCCGGTGAGGGCGGCCAGCTCCCGCCGCACAAGGTGTACCCGTGGGTCGCCGAGGTCCGTGGTTCGACGCCCGGCGTCGGCCTCATCTCGCCGCCGCCGCACCACGACATCTACTCGATCGAGGATCTCGCCCAGCTGATCCACGACCTGAAGAACGCCAACCCCAAGGCGCGCATCCACGTGAAGCTCGTCAGCGAGGTCGGCGTGGGCACCGTCGCCGCCGGTGTGTCGAAGGCACACGCGGACGTCGTGCTCATCTCGGGTCACGACGGTGGTACCGGTGCGTCGCCGCTGACGTCGCTCAAGCACGCCGGTGCGCCGTGGGAGATCGGTCTCGCCGAGACCCAGCAGACCCTGCTGCTCAACGGTCTTCGCGACCGCATCGTGGTCCAGGTCGACGGTCAGATGAAGACCGGCCGCGACGTCGTGATCGCCGCGCTGCTCGGTGGCGAGGAGTTCGGTTTCGCGACCGCACCGCTCGTCGTCTCGGGCTGCGTCATGATGCGCGTCTGCCACCTCGACACCTGCCCGGTCGGCATCGCCACCCAGAACCCACTTCTGCGTGAGCGTTTCGCCGGCAAGCCGGAGTTCGTCGAGAACTTCTTCCTGTTCATCGCCGAAGAGGTCCGGGAGCTGCTGGCACGCCTCGGCTTCCGTACCCTCCAGGAGGCCGTGGGTCACGTCGAGGCCCTCGACACCACCAAGGCGCTGGCGCACTGGAAGTCGGAGAAGGCGGGCAAGCTCGACCTGACGTCGATCCTGACCATGCCGGAATCGCCGTTCATGAACCAGGACCTGTACTGCTCAGGCGTCCAGGATCATTCGCTGGAGAAGGCGCTCGACCAGCAGCTCATCGCGCAGAGCCGCGACGCGATCGACCACGGCACCCGCGTGTCGTTCACGTCGAAGATCACCAACGTGAACCGCACCGTCGGCACCATGCTGGGCCACGAGGTCACCAAGACCTATGGTGCACAGGGTCTGCCGGACGGCACGATCATCGTCGACTTCACCGGTTCCGCGGGCAACAGCTTCGGTGCCTTCGTCCCCAAGGGCATCACGCTGCGCCTCGAGGGCGACGCCAACGACTTCGTCGGCAAGGGCCTCTCGGGCGGCCGCCTGGTGGTCCGTCCGGCGCGCAACGCGCCGGCCGACTTCGTCGCCGAGGACAACATCATCGCCGGCAACGTGATCGGCTTCGGTGCCACCGCGGGCAAGATCTTCCTGCGCGGCATCGTCGGCGAGCGCTTCTGCGTCCGTAACTCGGGTGCGACAGCGGTCGTCGAGGGTGTGGGCGACCACGGCTGTGAGTACATGACCGGTGGACGCGTCGTGGTGCTCGGCGAGACCGGCCGCAACTTCGCGGCGGGTATGTCGGGCGGTATGGCGTTCGTCTACGACCCGGACGCCAAGCTGGCCGACAACCTCAACACCGAGCTCGTCGACCTCGAGCCGCTCGAGGCCGAGGACATCGAGTTCCTCGCCGCCATCATCGACGAACACCGCGCCGAGACCGAATCCCCGGTCGCCGCAGCGCTGCTCGCCGATTGGGACACTGCCCAGACCAAGTTCGCCAAGGTCATGCCGCGGGACTACAAGCGCGTGCTGCTGGCCATCTCCGAAGCGGAGAAGACCGGGCGAGACGTGAACGAAGCGATCATGGAGGCCGCACGTGGCTGACCCCAGAGGATTCCTCAAGCACCCCGAGCGGGAGCTGCCCGACCGTCGTCCGGTCGAGCTGCGACTGCTCGACTGGAAAGAGGTCTACACCGACTTCGACAAGGATCACCTGAAGACGCAGGCGAGCCGCTGCATGGACTGCGGTATCCCGTTCTGCCACAACGGTTGCCCGCTGGGGAACCTGATCCCCGAGTGGAACGACCTGGTCTACAAGGACCAGTGGCGCGACGGCATCGAGCGTCTGCACGCGACCAACAACTTCCCGGAGTTCACCGGTCGCCTGTGCCCGGCACCCTGTGAGGCGTCGTGCGTGCTCGGCATCAACCAGCCGCCGGTGACCATCAAGCAGGTCGAGGTCGAGATCATCGACAACGCCTTCGACAACGGCTGGGTCACCCCGGTCCTGCCGTCGGAGAAGACCGGCAAGTCGGTGGCCGTCGTCGGCTCGGGCCCGGCCGGACTCGCTGCCGCACAGCAGCTCACGCGTGCCGGACACGACGTGACGCTGTTCGAGCGGGCCGACCGCATCGGCGGTCTGCTGCGCTACGGCATCCCCGAGTTCAAGATGGAGAAGCGCCACATCGACCGCCGTCTGGCGCAGATGGAGGCCGAGGGCACCGTCTTCCGCACCGGCGTCAACGTGGGCGTCGACATCACCGTCGAGCAGCTGCGTGCCGACTTCGACGCGGTCATCCTCGCCAACGGTTCGACCATCGGTCGCGACCTGCCGATCCCGGGCCGCGAGCTCGACGGCATCCACCAGGCGATGGAGTTCCTGCCCCAGGCCAACCGGGTTCAGCTCGGCGACACCGTCGAGGGCCAGATCACGGCCAAGGGCAAGAAGGTCATCATCATCGGCGGTGGCGACACCGGCGCCGACTGCCTGGGCACCTCGCTGCGTCAGGGCGCCGAGATCGTCCACCAGTTCGAGATCATGCCGAAGCCGCCGATCGAGCGGGCCGAGTCGACCCCGTGGCCGACCTACCCGCTGATGTACCGCGTGTCGTCGGCGCACGAAGAGGGCGGCGAGCGCGTCTTCTCGGTCAACACCGAGCAGTTCCTCGGTGAGAACGGCAAGGTCACCGGCCTGAAGGCCCACGAGGTCGTCATGCGTGACGGACGCTTCGAGAAGGTCGAGGGCTCGGACTTCGAGCTCGAGGCCGATCTGGTCCTGCTGGCGATGGGCTTCGTCGGCCCGGAGCGCGAGGATCTCCTCGACAAGATGGGTGTCGACTACGACGCCCGCGGCAACGTCAAGCGCGACAACAACTTCGCCGCAGTCGGCCAGCCGGGCGTGTTCGTCGCCGGTGACGCCGGTCGTGGCCAGTCGCTGATCGTCTGGGCGATCGCCGAGGGTCGTTCGGCCGCCGCGGCCGCCGACGCGTACCTCACCGGTGCGTCGGATCTGCCGGCCCCGATCGTGCCGACCCAGGTCGCCCAGCGCTGACCTGACGGCCACCACGAACGAGAACTCCCGCTCACCGAAAAGGTGGGCGGGAGTTTCGTTCTCTCGGCTACACGCCCGGGGGGCGCGGCCATACACTCGGGCTATCGCAATCCATCCATCGAAGGGGCAGCCCATGCGTCGAATCCTCGCCATCATGTGCACTCTGCTGTGTGCGGTCTTGGGAGGGTTCGGGTTGAGCACGCCGCGTGCGGACGCGGCGCCGGCCGGTTGCCCGAAGATCTACGTCCTCGCCGTTCCGGGAACCTGGTCCAACGGCGTCAGCCCGGGCGTCCTGGGTGCGGTCACCTCCGGTCTGGGGCCGGAGACCAAGGTCCAGTACGTCGGCTACGACGCGACCGCGTTCCCGTGGGAGAAGGCGATCTACGGGAAGTCGAAGGCGCAGGCCGTCGCCAACACCCGCGGCCTCGCCCTGCAGATGCTGGCGCGATGCCCGGGCACCCGGATCGCTCTGGTCGGGTACAGCCAGGGCGCCGACGCCGCGGGCGACCTCGCGTCGGAGATCGGCACCGGCCGCGCCATGATCCGCCCCGGTCAGGTCGCCGGCGTCGTGCTGATCTCCGATCCCCGACGCTCCCGCAAGGACAACGTCGTGGGCCCGGCCCTGCGCGGTGAGGGCAGCGGCGGGCCCCGCCTCGACGGCATGGGCTGGGTCCTGCCCCGCGCGTTCACTCTCTGCGAGCCGTCGGACATGTACTGCAACACGCCGCGCGACTTCTACATCACCCGCATCGCCGGCTACCTGGCCGAGACCAGCGACCCGACGCCGAGCCAGATCCTCCAGTACCAGGCGGAGGCGGCGGTGATCGTGCGCGAGCTGTTGACGCTCGGTGGCCCCGGCGCGATCGTTCAGGAACTCGGCAACAAGCGGGCGCGCGAGCAGATCATCTCGTTCAACCGGTTCCTGCAGTCGGGATCGCACGGCACCTACGGCGACTTCCAGGTCAAGCCCGGCGTCAGCGCCGTCACCTGGGCCAACCGGTTCCTCGCCGGCCTGGCCTGATCTACTTCCGGCCGCCCAGGATCGATCCGAGGATGCCGCCGAGGAGATCGCCGCCGCCCTGCTTGGCACTGCCGCCGGCTGCGCCACCGAGCATCCCGCCGAGCAGGTCGCCGAGTCCTCCGGCAGCACCGCCGCTGTTGCCGCCACCGAGCACACTGCCGATCAGATCGCCCAGGCCACCGGTGCCGGCCTGGGCACCGCCACCTCCGCCCAGCACCTTCTTGGTGATGTAGCTCAACACGATCGGGGCGAGGATCGGGAGCAGTTTCTGGACCAGGCCCTGGTCGACGGCGGCGGCCGGTACCTGGTTGCTGACGGCGCCCGCGACTTCCGGGGTCTTGTCGCCGAAGATGTGGGCGACGATCTTCGAGCCGTCGGCGGTGTCGACGTCGTCGACGCGGATCTCCCCGGCCGCGAGGTCGTTGTCGTGTTGTGCGAGCGCGCCGACGAGTTTTTGTGCCGACGCCTCGTTCGCGGTCTGCGCCTGCAGACCGGCGAGCAGAGCAGGGATCGCCTGTCCGGCAGCAGCGCGAGCGGAGTCCTCGTCGACGCCGAGCTGTTGGGCCAGTGAGTCGTAGGGGAGGCGGGACAGGAGGTCGTCGATATCGGACATGTCGGCGCTACTTTCGGTCAAGAACAGTGAAGGTCCACGTGAACCTACTGGATCCGGCTTCCACCCACCAGAGCCCGATGTCCCCGGCGGGTCCCGACGCGATGGGCGAATTCGTCCGGATGGATGGCATACGCCGCCGGGTTCGCTGCGTAGCATTGGTGCTGGTAGATGCCGCGTCGCTACCCGGACCGTAACGCTCTGCATGCCATGATCGATCTAGTCGGCAGATGCGACAGCCACGATTCCGGGACACCGGGGGACGTGGATCTCACATGTCGACGGGGCTCGGGGTGAGTGGTGCAAACCACGAAAATTCCTGGAGACAGCGATGAGTAGTGTCGCTACAGTAGGTCAAAGTCAGAGTCCGTTGTAACGAATGTGAATGCACCAGGAAGTGATTGGTCATGAAGTTGGCTGACACATTTCACTCGCCCCGCCGGGGCTCATTGCTGAATTCGCTCACCGGGGGGCGACTCGGCGTCCGTCGAATCAGTTCATCGCCGTTCCCCGCGGAAGCAGAACGCCTCATCACGCCCGCCGAACTCAGGCGACTCGGCGTCCGTTCCTGATCCGGGGGGATCAAACACGGGGGATCAACACCGGGGGTTTCGGGTGTCCGGGGGGCTCACGCCTCTTCGCGGGCGACCCGCACACTCATTCCGCCCACCTCGACCACATCGCCGAGCGTGAGCTGACGACCCCGCCTGGTCTCGACCTCACCGTTGACTGTCACCAGACCGTCGGCGATGACCTCTTTGGCCTCGGCGCCGGATTCGATGAGGTTGGCCAGTTTCAAGAACTGGCCGAGGCGGATGGAGTCGTCGCGGATCGTCACGTCGTACACGGTCCCGATCATGCCCCGTGTCCGCGGAGTCGGCCACACCGGCACGAGCGCACCGGTATCGACGCAGATATGTGCCGCCGCATGCTCGAATCAGCGTGGAGTGCCGGAGCGCGCCTCCGCGGACGACTACCGTCGACGCATGGCCACCGACACACCCCTTGCGCCGGTCGACCCGTCCAGCCCCGACGAACATCCCGAGGCACTCCGGCGGACTCCCACCGCGGCTGATCGACGCTCGCTCGTCCTCCTCGACAAGATCAGGCGCCCTACCGGATTCGGTCGCAACGCCCCGCACGTCGCGGGCACCGTCGTCGGCGTCCTGGCGACGATCGCGTTGCTGTCCAGCCTCATCCCGGCATTCCGGCGGCTGATCCACGACCCGCGGCGCTACGTCGACGACTACATCATCACCCTGCCCGACACGAGCTTCGCGTGGGCGTTCGTCCTGGCGCTGATCGCCGTCGCGCTGTCGGCACGCAAGCGGATCGCCTGGTGGATCAGCGTGATCTACCTCGTGCTGTTCATGGTCGGCAACGTGCTGTACCTGATCCCGTCGCTCGAGGACGACCTCGACGTCACGGCCTGGGACCGCACCAACATCTACATCGGCCTGGTCATCGACCTCGCCGCGCTGATCTTCCTGCTGGCCACCTATCGGCAGTTCCACACCCGGGTCCGGCGCGGGGCGATCCCCGCGTCGTTCGCCACTCTCGTCGTCGGTCTCGGCATCGCGACGCTGCTCGGCTGGGCGCTCGTCTGGGCCTTCCCCCACACGCTGACCCGCGCAGATCGGTTGCCGTACGCGTTCAACCGCGTGGTCGCCTTCGGCGCGATCGACCAGGACGCCTCCTTCGACGGCCGCCACACGCACGTCTTCGTCAACGGTCTGCTCGGTCTGTTCGGCGCGCTGGCGCTGATCGCCGCGGCGGTCGTGCTGTTCCGGTCGCAGCGCCTGCGCTGGCTGATCACCGCGGAGGACGAGTCGCTGATCCGCGCGCTCATCACCCGCTTCAACGACGACGATTCGCTCGCCTACTTCTCCACCCGCCGGGACAAGGCGGTCGTGTTCTCGCCGGACGGCCGCGCCGCCATCACCTACCGGGTCGAGGTCGGCGTCGGCATGGCCGGCGGTGACCCCATCGGCGATCCGGAATCCTGGCCCGACGCGATCGCCGAATTCCTCACGCTCTGTGAGAAGTACGGCTGGCACCCGGCCTCGATCGGGTCGAGCGCACGCGGCGCCGCGGCCTACGACGCCGCCGGTTTCATCTCGCTGAACATCGGCGACGAGGCCATCCTGCACACCCGTGAGTTCAGCCTCAGCGGCCCGGCGATGAAGGCCGTGCGCCAGGCCGTCACCCGCACCCGACGAGCCGGTGTGACAGTGCGTATCCGGCGTCATCGGGAGATCGGTGACGCCGAGATGGCCAAGGTCGTCGCGCGCGCCGACGACTGGCGCGACACCGACGAGGAACGCGGTTTCGCGATGGCGTTGTCGCGCATCGGCGATCGCGCCGACGACGACTGCCTGCTGGTCGAGGCCGTCGTCGGCGAGGGCACCCCCGACGAGAAGGTCGTCGGCATGCTCTCCTTCGTCCCGTGGGGCCGTCGCGGCGCCTCCCTGGACCTGATGCGACGCGATCGCCAGGGCCCGAACGGCGTCGTCGAGACGATGGTCGCCGAATTGTGCCGCAACTCCGAACAGTTCGGCATCACCGAGGTCTCCCTCAACTTCGCCGCCTTCCGCGCCTTCTTCGAGCAGGGGCCGCAGATCGGTGCCGGCCCGGTCATGCGCGCCGGCTACTCCGTCCTGATGTTCGGCTCGCGGTTCTTCCAGATGGAGTCGCTGTACAAGTCGAACGCGAAGTACCTGCCGGACTGGCAGTCGCGCTACCTGTGCTTCGAGGACAACCGCATCCTGCCGCGCGTCGGCCTTGCCGCGATCGTCACCGAAGGGTTCATCACCCTGCCCACGTTCGGGCGGGCCAGGCACTACTCCGAGGGCCAGCCGTCGATCCCGGCCGGCGTCGACGCGCCGGCGCTGATCGCCGAACTCGAAGCGGAGGCAGCGACTCCCGAGGTGGCCGTCGTGCACCGTCCCGAGCAGGTGCGAGTCCGTCTGGACAAGATGGACCGGCTCGTCGAGCGTGGCTTCGATCCGTATCCGCCCGCCGACCAGCCGACCCACACCATCGCGCAGGCACGGTCCGAACCGGAGGGCACCGTCGTCACCGTCGCCGGCCGCGTCACGCGTCTGCGTGACTTCGGCAAGGTGGTGTTCGCCGACATGCACGACTGGTCGGGTGAGGTGCAGATCCTCGTCGAGGACTCGCGGGTCATCCCGGGCACTCCCGACTTCGGTACCGACGTCGACCTCGGCGACCTCATCCAGGCGCGCGGTGTCGTCGGCACCAGCCGCAAGGGTGAACTGTCGATCCTGATCGACGCCTGGCGGATCAACGGCAAGTGCCTGCGCCCCCTGCCGGACAAGTGGGCGGGCCTCACCGATCCCGAGGCCCGGGTGCGCCAGCGCTACGTCGACCTCGCGATCAACGAGGAGAGCCGGAAGAACCTCGCGATCCGCAGCCTGGTGGTGAAGTCGTTGCGCGACTTCCTCGCCGCGCGCGGCTTCCTGGAGGTCGAGACTCCGATCCTGCAGCAGATCCACGGCGGCGCCAACGCGACACCGTTCCAGACGCACATCAACGCCTACAACCTCGACCTCTACCTGCGGATCGCGCCGGAGCTCTACCTGAAGCGCCTGTGCGTCGGCGGCGTGGAGAAGGTCTTCGAGATCGGCCGCAACTTCCGCAACGAGGGTGTCGACTTCAGTCACAACCCGGAGTTCACGAGCCTGGAAGCCTATGAGGCGCACAGCGATTACCTCAAGATGCTGGACCTCACCCGCGAGATGATCCAGCACGCGGCGACAGCGGCCTACGGCGAACCGGTGATCATCCGGACCGACGCCGACGGAAACGAAGTGCGCGTGGACATCTCGGGCGAGTGGCCGGTCAAGACCGTCCACGAGGTGGTGTCCGAGGGTGCGGGGGAGGAGATCACCCCCGAGACCTCCGTCGAGCAGCTCCGCGCGGTCTGCGATCGTCTCGAGATCAACCACCGCCCGGACTGGGATGCCGGCCAGATCGTGCTGGAACTCTACGAACACCTCGGCGAGGACCGCACGACCTTCCCGACGTTCTACACCGACTTCCCGACGTCGACGTCGCCGCTGACCCGCGCGCATCGCAGCAAGCCCGGCGTCGCCGAGCGCTGGGACCTCGTGGCGTGGGGTGTGGAGCTCGGTACCGCCTACACCGAGCTCACCGACCCGGTGGAGCAGCGCAAGCGTCTGACCGAGCAGTCGATCCTGGCCGCCGGCGGCGACCCGGAGGCGATGGAGCTCGACGAGGACTTCCTGCAGGCACTCGAGTACGCGATGCCACCCACGGGTGGTCTGGGTGTGGGCGTCGACCGAGTGGTCATGCTCATCACCGGTCAGTCGATCCGCGAATCGCTGGCGTTCCCGCTGGCCAAACCGCAGGACGCCTGACGCATGGCTCCCACCGACGGCGACGGACCCGCAGCGCCGGGCGACTTCGTCACCGTCGGTCACGAATCGGCGCCGGGTGACTTCGTCACTGTCGGTCACGAATCGGCGCCGGGTGACTTCGTCACCGTCGGGGAGCACCGGCTGCACGTGCTCGACGAGGGTTCGGGTCCGCCGCTGCTGCTGATGGCGGCGTTGGGAAGCAACTGGTTCGACCTCGATCCGCTGGTGGCCCGGCTGTCGACGTCGTGGCGGGTGATCCGCTACGACCGTCCGGGGTACGGGTTGTCGAGCCCGGTCGGGCGGCAGCACCTCCCGACCCTGCTCGGCGAGGTCGAACGGATGGTCGCGGTCCTCGAGGCCCGCGGTGTGACCGAACCCGTCGTCGTGGTCGGACATTCGCTGGCCTCGCTCTATGTGGAGGCCTTCGCCCGGCAGTACCCCGGCCGGACGGCGGGCGTGGTCGTGCTCGACGGCTCCTATGTGCTCGTGCCGTGGCGCCTGGTGCCGCTGTCGTTCCGGGTCGGGAACGCACACCGGCTCATGGGTGTGGCCCGTGCGGTGACGAGTCGCGTCGGCATCCAGCGGTGGCCGAGCCTGCAGGTGTGGAAGCGGGTCGTACCGGCGCCTCCCGAGGGCCGCGGTGAACAACAACGCCGTTGGGGAGCCCGCATCTTCGGGCAGCCGCCGTTCCTGCTGGCGATGCTCGTCGAGAACGCCGCCTTCGGTGCGATGAACAAGACCCTGCGCGGCCTGCGTCGCACCGCCCCGATGCCCCGAGTACCGGTCGTCGTGGTGGTCGCCTCGTCGACGCTGCGCGGATGGCGGGTGTTCTGGGAGTGGAAGCAACGGCGCTATTCGGACATCCTCGGCGCCGATGAGATCGTGGTCCTTCCGCAGGCCAAGCACTTCCTGGTCTCCGAGCGGCCCGACGAGGTCGCGGGGATCATCGACGGTCTCGTTGGAGAACGGCAGCCCGAACCTACCCGGGAGTAACCCGGAACTTGCGGTAACACCTAAACTGGTCCGCATGAGTGACCTGACCTTCACCCCGACGGCTGATCTCGTCGACGAGATCGGGGCCGACGTCCGTAGTTGCGACACCCAGTTCAACCAGTACGGCGGGAACCGCGAGTTCGTCGGCCGCGTGACCACGGTCAAGTGCTTCCAGGACAACGCGCTGCTGAAGTCCATCCTGAGCGAGTCCAACCCCGGCGGCGTGCTGGTCATCGACGGCGACGCCTCGGTGCACACCGCGCTGGTCGGCGACATCATCGCCGAACTCGGCCGGTCCAACGGCTGGGTGGGGATCATCGTCAACGGCGCCATCCGCGACGCCAAGGCCATCGGCGGGATGACGATCGGCGTCAAGGCGCTGGGCACCAACCCGCGCAAGTCCACCAAGACCGGCGCCGGCGACCGCGACGTGCCGCTGACGATCGGTGGCGAGACCTTCAACCCGGGCGACATCGTCTACTCCGACGACGACGGCATCGTGCTCGTCAGTCCCGAGAGCTGATCGCCCGGTCTTCGACCGTCCATCGCAACGCCCCGAGCCTGCACTGAGGAGACCCGAAATGCCGAAGCCCACCTCCGAATATTTCGCCCGTCTCGGGGCCCTCGTCGCAATCGACGACGCCGCGAGCCGTCCCACCCGGTCGGTGCTCGAGGCCTTCAGCGGCACCGAGATGGCCACCATCCCGGTCGCGACGGCCGAGGACCTCGAGACCGCGGTCGCCCGCGCGCGGCAGGCACAGCAGGGGTGGGCCGCCCGGACCCCGGCCGAACGCGCCCAGGTCATCGACAAGTTCTCCGACCTCGTCTTCCGCAACGCCGAGTCGTTGATGGACATCGCGCAGGCCGAGACCGGCAAGGCCCGGATCTACGCGCAGGAAGAGGTCATCGACGTCGCGATCACCGCGCGTCACTATGCGACCGCCGGACCCAAGCTGCTCGCCGACCGCAAGGTCAAGGGCATGCTGCCCGGCGCGACCAGTGTCCGGGTGCGTCACCTGCCCAAGGGCGTCATCGGCGTCATCAGCCCGTGGAACTATCCGCTGACGCTGGCCGTGTCCGATGCTGTCGCCGCGCTCGTCGCCGGCAACGGCGTGGTGACCAAGCCCGACAGCCAGACCCCGTACTGCGCTCTCGCTCTCGCGGAGCTGCTCTACGAGGCCGGCCTCCCGCGTGAGCTCTACGCCGTGGTCCCGGGACCGGGTGGCGTCGTGGGTCAGGCGATCATGGCCTCGACCGACTACGTGATGTTCACCGGCTCGTCGGAAACCGGTGCCACCCTCGCCGAGCAGGCGGGTCGTCGGCTCATCGGTTTCTCGGCCGAGCTGGGCGGCAAGAACCCGATGGTCGTCACCGCGAACGCCGACATCGCCAACGCCGTGCAGGGTGCTGCGCGCGCCGCGTTCTCCAACTCCGGTCAGCTGTGCATCTCGATCGAGCGGATCTACGTCGACAAGCGGATCGCCGATGAGTTCGCCGAGCGTTTCGCGGCTTTTGTCTCGATGATGAAGCTTTCGGGCACATACGATTTCACCGCCGACATGGGTTCGCTGGCGTCGGCCGCGCAGATCGACACCGCGGAGGCACACGTCCAGGATGCGGTCGCCAAGGGCGCCAAGGTCCTCGCCGGCGGCAAGCGGCGTCCCGACCTCGGCCCGTTCTTCTTCGAGCCGACGGTGCTGACGGACGTCACCGACGACATGGTCTGCTACGGCAACGAGACCTTCGGGCCGGTCGTCTCGATCTACCCGGTCGACTCGACGGATGAGGCCATCAAGCTCGCCAACGACACCGAATACGGGCTCAACGCAAGCGTTTTCGCCGGCAGCAGCGCCGAGGCACAGGCTGTCGCCGAGCGGCTGCGGGCCGGCACCGTGAACATCAACGAGGGATACGCCGCCGCGTGGGCGTCGACCGCCGCGCCGATGGGCGGCATGGGTATCTCCGGTGTGGGCCGACGCCACGGCGAAGAGGGCCTCCTCAAGTACACCGAGGCACAGACCATCGCCGAGCAGCGCTTCATCGGCATCGACCGGGCCCCGCTGGTCCCCAAGAGCGTCTACCGGGCCATCACGCCGACCGCGGTTCGCGCACTGAAGTACCTGCCCGGCCGCTAGATCTCGATCTCGCCATTTCGCCCCAACTGGGTAGCACGGCCTGGCTACCGTGACTTCTGTGACCCCGACACCTCGTGAACGCAGGAAGCGCATCCGCTCGACGGCTCGCGGGCTCGCGGCCTTCACGGCTGCCATCGCCGGGATGTTCGTCGTCGCCCCGGTGGCTCAGGCTCAGGAGCCACTGCAGGTCTCGACGGTCGCGGGTGGGCTGACCATCCCGTGGGGCGTCGTCGTCGCACCGGACGGCACGGTGTTGACCGGGGAACGCTCGGGGAAGTTCCTCGCCGTGCGCCCCGACGGGAAACGGGTGAACGTCGCGGCAGACCTGTCGAAGATCTTCGCGGTCAAGGAAGCCGGGCTGATGGGTCTCGCCATCGACCCGCGCTTCTCCGACACCCGACGGGTGTATTCGTGTCAGGCGGAATACACCGTGCCGGGAGCGTTCACGCTGCCCGGATCGGTCGCCGACCTCCCGATCCCGGCGCCGCAGACCGGCCAGACCATCAAGGTGGTGTCCTGGCGGGTCAACGCGGACTGGACCCAGATGGCCCGGGAACGCACTCTGCTCAGCGGCATCCCGGTCACCTCCGCCGGCCGACACGCCGGATGCGGTCTGGCCGCCACCGCCGACAGTATCTGGGTCGGCACCGGTGACTCCGCCACCCCGTCGGTTCCCCAGGACCGGAAGTCGCTGGGCGGCAAGGTGTTGCACATTCGCCTCGATGGCACCCCGGCGCCGGGCAATCCGGACTCGCGCAGCCCGGTGTACAGCCTCGGCCATCGCAACATCCAGGGAGTCGCCGTCGCCCCCGGCTCCGGCCGCGTGTACGTGGCCGAACAGGGCACGAGCCGCGACGACGAGCTGAACCTGATCGTTGCCGGCGGCAACTACGGTTACAAGCCGGACCGCGCCCCGCTGATCTACGACGAGTCGGTACCGATGACCGACACCCAGCGGGTGCCGGGCGCGATCGGGCCGGTGTGGTCGTCGGGGAACTCCACGATCGCGACGCCGGGCATCGCCTTCCTGCCCGACACCGGGTGGGGACCCTACAGCGGAGGACTCGTGCTGACCGCACTGAAGGGGAAGCGACTGGTCTTCCTGAAGCTCTCCGACGACGGGCGCCGCGTCGTGTCGAAGACCGAGGCCCTCGAACAGAAGCACGGCCGTCTGCGGAGTGCCGCCGTGGCACCTGACGGATCGCTGGTGCTGACCACAAGCGATGGTGACAGAACCGATCGCATCCTGCGGGTGCGCTGGGAGGACTGACCGTGTGCGACGAGACGATCGTGCGTCACGCACACGAGGAGGCCCAGCGGATGTCGCGGCGCAAGGCGATCCGGGTCGCCGCGGGCGTGGCGACGGGTGTGTCGGCGGCGGCGGTGGCCGCCGGGGTCGGGGTGACGGCCATGGCCCATGCGGCGCCCGGTACGGGGGCAGGTCGTCGGGTCGTCGACCTGACCCACACGCTGTCCTCGTCGTTCCCGCTGTGGCCCGGCGAGCCGCCCGTCGTGACGGTTCCGACCTCCCGGGTCGGCCCGGGCAATTCGGGGTTCGCCACCAACTGGATGTCCTTCGCCGAGCACAGCGGCACCCACGTCGATGCGCCCGCGCACAAGATCGGGAACGGCATCACCGTCGACCGGATCGACCCGCGCAACCTGGTGGCGCCGCTTGCGGTCATCAGCATCGCGGGGCACGCGCGCAGGAACCCGCGCGCGAGACTGAGCGAACGTGACGTCGCGGACTGGGAGAAGAGCCACGGCCGGATTCCGCGGGGTGCGCTGGTCGCCTTGCACACCGGCTGGGAGCCGCGAACGGGTGGCGCGCATGCGGCCGGTTTCTCCGGTGACGTGGTCGACATGCTCGTCGCCGAGCGCCAGATCGTGGCCATCGGAACCGACACCCTCAGCATCGACATCTTCGACGAGACCGCAGCCCACACCGCGATTCTCGGGGCCGGAAGATATGCGGTCGAGGCCATGGCCGAGCTCGAGGCCGTCCCACCCCTCGGCGCCACGGTGATGGTCGGGGCGCCGAAGTTCGCCAACGGGACCGGAGGCCCCGCCCGCGTCCTGGCCATGGTGTGACGGCGATGGCGGGAGACCGGTGACGCCCGAAACGCTGACCACATTCCGACGCGGTCCGTACACCTTCGACGTGCTCGACGCCGGTCCGCGCGACGGGGAACCGATCGTGTTGTTGCACGGATTCCCGCAGCGGGCGAGCTCGTGGGATCTCGTCGTTCCTCTGCTGCACGACAAGGGGTTCCGCACGATCGCCCCGGACCAGCGCGGCTACTCGCCCGGGGCGCGACCCACCCGACGCCGGGACTATGTCCAGGGAGAGTTGGTGGCGGACGTGCTGGCGCTGCTCGACGCCGCGGGGGTCGACGATGCGCACGTCGTCGGACACGACTGGGGTGCGGCGGTGGCGTGGACACTCGCGGCCCATCACTCCGACCGGGTGCGGACGTTGACCGCACTGTCGGTTCCGCACCCCGGTGCGTTCCTGCAGGCGATGCCCCGTGGACAGTTCGTCCGGTCCTGGTACATGCTCGTGTTCCAGATCCCCGCGCTGCCCGAGAAGTTGCTCGGGCGGCTGATGAGCACTCGACCGGATTTCGGTGTGCGGATGGGGCTTCCGGAACCGTTCGCCTCCCGCGTGGTTCCCGACATCGCCGAGTACGGGGCGCTGCCCGGAGCGCTCGCCTGGTACCGGGCGATGCCCATCCCCGACAAGCGGTCGACGCCGGCCCGGGTGAAGGTGCCCACGTCATACCTCTGGGGCGACCGCGACATCGCCCTCGGCCGGGTCGGTGCACAACTGTCGTCGGGGTGGGTCGACGCACCCTACGACTTCGTCGTCCTGCCGGGTGCCGATCACTGGCTCCCGGAATCCCGGCCTGACGAGGTGGCGGCGGCGATCTACAGGCGCATCGAGTCGTCGGCTGTCCGATAGGTCCCACTTGTCGGAGAACGTAGCCGGATTGATGCCTCGACCAGCGTTTAGATCCTGATCGCGTAGGTAATCCGGCCGATGTGAACCGATCTGATCGAGTGACCCACCCCGAGGCCCCTGAGGTCGTAGGGTCGGACCCAGATCGCTCGGAGGGTACCCATGGAGCAGCTCGTGGGAACGAAGAGGCAACCGACGACCGCTTGCGAGGTCTCGTGACACGAATCGAATTGCAACAAAGGCTTTTCCGTGGCTGAACGCGGCGCAACACCCAAGGTCTCCCCGCTGCGTCGAGGTTTCCTCGGCGCGATCCGGCACCTGTTCAACCCCCTGCACCCCGACGACTACCTGGAGCTGATCAACCCGCTCTGGACCACTCGGGAGCTGCGCGGGCGGGTCGTCGAAGTACGACCCGAGGGTGCGGATGCGGCAACGGTGTGGATCCAACCGGGCTACGAGTGGCCGGGCCACCAACCGGGACAATATGTGCGTCTCGGAGTGGTCATCGACGGGGTGTTCCATTGGCGCGCTTACTCGTTGACCTCCGACCCCCACCCTCGTGACGGTCTGATCAGCGTGACGCCGAAGCTGGTGGAGGAAGGCAAGGTCTCGCCCTACCTCGTCCGCGGCATCCGCCCGGGGGAGATCGTGCGGCTCGGTGAGATCGAAGGCGTGTTCACGCTGCCCGATCCGCTGCCGGAGAAGATGCTGTTCATCAGTGCGGGCAGCGGCATCACCCCGATCATGAGCATGCTCCGCGACCTCGACCATCGCGATCGGGTCGATGACGTGGTCGCGATCCACTCGGCGCACAGCGACGAGCAGGTGATGTTCAAGTCCGATCTCGAGTCGATGGACGAGCGGCACGGCGGATTCGATCTGACGTTGCGCATCACAGGCCGGGACGGCCGGATCAAGGCGACCGACCTCGACGAACTGTGTCCGGACTGGCGTGAACGGCAGGTCATGTGTTCCGGACCCCGTGAACTCCTCGACAGTCTCGTCGAGCATTTCGAGTCCGAAGGCGTCGGCGACCGGATCCATCTCGAACGTTTCCAGCCGATCATCGGCGGGAACGCGGGTGAGGGAGAGGGGGGCACCGTCCGGTTCACGCGCAGTGACACCGAGGTGACCTGCGAGCCGGGCCAGCCGATCCTCGTCGCAGGCGAGGAGAACGGCATGCAGCTGAAGTTCGGCTGCCGCATCGGTATCTGCCACACCTGCACCGGGGTTCTCAAGCAGGGGAGCATCCGGGATCTGCGGACCGGCGAGGTCAGCTCGCCGGAGGGATCGAGCATCCGCATCTGTGTGAACACCGCAGAGGGAGACGTCGACGTCGAACTCTGACCCAGGGTCAGACCGAGACCACCGACCGAAGGTCGGACACGACCGGAAGGACCAGAACATGACAACCACCGATTCCGGACAGCGCGTGACCAATCCGTTGGCGCACCTCGATCAGGAGACGATCGACAAGCTCGCCGAGGAGTTCGACGCGATCCACGATGAGGTCTACGGGGACCTCGGCGACCGCGACCGGCGCTACATCAAGACCGTCATCGCCACCCAGCGGCAACTCGCCGCGCTGGGGCGCATCGTGTTGCTCAACTCGCGTTCGCGGGGAGCCTGGGTCGCCGGTACGGCGTGCCTCGGTATGGCCAAGATCCTGGAGAACATGGAGATCGGCCACAACGTGATGCATGGACAGTGGGATTGGATGAACGATCCCTACATCCATTCCTCGGTGTGGGACTGGGACACCGCCTCCACCGCCGAGGCGTGGAAGCACTCCCACAACTACATCCATCACACGTTCACCAACATCCGCGGTAAGGACAAGGATCTCGGCTACGAGATCATGCGGATCGACCCGAACCAGAAGTGGCATCCGGTCTACCTGCTCCAGCCGTTCTACAACGTCCTGCTCACCGCGTTCTTCGAATGGGGTGTCGCGCTACACGATCTCGACCTCGAGGCGATCCGACGCGGCGAGAAGCCGATCTCGGAGCTGACCAGGGATCTCAAGGGCATCGCGGGCAAGATGCGTCGCCAGGTCGTGAAGGACTACATCGGCTGGCCGGCGATCAGTGCGGGCGCATTCCTGTTGAGCCAGGCCGCGACCGGCGGTGCGATCCGTCAGCCGTCGACCTCGCGGATCGGCAACGCGATCCGACGACGCGGCGGGCGACGGGGGAAGGCCGCGGCGAAGTTCGCCGATCAGGTCCTGCCCGGTGCGGAGAGCACCTTCCTCCGCACGCTGACCGCGAACTTCACCGCCAACATCATCCGGAACGTCTGGGCGCACGCCATCATCTTCTGCGGCCATTTCCCAGACCAGACATACACATTCAGCAAGGAAGAGACCGAGAACGAGACCCGCGGCGGCTGGTACGTCCGCCAGCTCGTGGGTGCGGCGAACATCGAGGGCAGCCCGCTGTTCCACATCATCAGCGGCAACCTCGGCTACCAGGTGGAGCACCACCTGTATCCCGACATGCCCAGCACCCGGTACTCGGAGGTCGCACCCAAGGTGAAGGACATCTGCGAGCGCTACGGATTGCCCTACAACACCGGGCCTTTCGGACAGCAGTGGGGACAGGTCCACCGCACCATCGCACGCCTGGCATTCCCCGGCGGCAAGGCCCGCCCGAAGCCGGGACCGTACCACCGGCCGCCGCACTCGCGGGGCGAGGAACCGGGTCCGAGCGAAGCCGCACGTTTCCGTGGACGGCTACCCGCCGAACACCCGAACGCCGGACCCGAACACGAGTCGGGCGGCGTCGAGGTCTCACCCCCGCCGCGGTAGTTACCGGCGCAGGATGCGCCGCAGCACCACGAACACCAGCATCGCCACGACCGCCGCCAGCCCCGCGTAAGCGGGGGTGAGGTTGGTCGTCGGCGGTTCGGTGGGTGCGCCGGACCGCAACTGCGCGAAAGTGGCTCGCGCGGCATCGGATTCGGCGACGACGTCAACCGGCGGATGCGTCGGTGTCGGCGTGGGAGTCGCCGGCGCCGGGGCCGCGGGCGCGGGAGTGGGAGTCTCGGCGGCGGGGGCCTCGGTGACGGGAGGCGCCGACTTCGGCGGCGCCTTCTTCGCGGGGGCCTTCTTGGCGGGCGCAGCGCTCGCGGCCTTCTTCGCCGGCGCCTTCTTCTGGGCGGCCTTTTTCGCGGGTGCCTTCTTCGCGGCCTTCTTGGCCGGCAACTTGTCGCCGCCGGATTCCGCCGCGGCCTTCTTGGTAGGCGCCTTCTTGGCCGGGGTCTTTTTCGGTGCAGGCTGATCGGGAGCCGGCGCGGGATCGGCCGCAGCCGACTCCGGGGGAGTGATGGGGAACAGGGTCGGTTCGTCGTTGTCCGCACCGCCGTCGGACGGCGTGACGTTCGGCTCCTGCTCGGTCATACGGCGCTCCCTTGCGTGTGTCCCGGTCGTGCGTGTGTCTCCGGGGTGTGCGCGCAGGGGAGACCCCCGACGCGACGCGTGGAACCCATCTTAGAGGTTCAGGATCGGACGCCGAGCCTCGCGAGAATGTCGGCGTCGATGGCGACGAGTTCGTCGTCGATCGACTGGTGAGCCGTCCGGCGCTGTGCGGCGGACATGGTCTCGGCCGCGCCGACCGCGACGTCGAGATTGTCCAGACGCTGGGTCATCGCCGCGACGAAGTCCTTGGCGTCGGCGCTGGTGTCCTGCGCGACGACCTTGTCCAGGGCGGTGCGCGTCGTGGCGATCCGCGCGGACAGGGCGGCACCGTGGCCGCTGAACTGGCGCAACACTTCTGGCGACACACCTGCACGACTGGCCTGCAGTGCCGAGAGCTGAGCGCGACCGGCGACCGCGGCCCGGTAGGCGATCGGGACGGCGATGGGAGCCACGAGGCGGGCGACGGTGAGGTAGCGCTTGACGCTGGCCGGGCTGAACACCTTGGCGTCGGCGGCCGCCTTCGCCTCGGCACCGACCTTCTTGGTCTCGGCCTTGACCACCTTCTCCTGGGCCTTCGCCAGCTGCTTGGCGGTCTTGCGCTCGGCCTTCAGATCCTTCTGGAGGTACTTGTGCTCGGTCTTGCGACGAGCCTTCTGTTCCTTCCGCCGGTGCTTGGCGTCGAACTTCGCCTCGAGCTTGGCTTTCGTCTTGAGAGCCTTGGCCTCTGCGCGGCGCTGAGCGCGAGACCTACCGTCGGAGGACAACAAACCCATCGAATGACCTTTCGCTGCTGCCGAGTGGACCGCTGCGGGCGTGGTAACAAGTACAAGCATGACACGTGGCCCGGTGGGGCCACGCGTCCGACTGCTCGAGCCGAGAAAGGGATGGCGTGGCCTCTGTGGTGTTGTCGCCGCGCGATCTGGCGGGTTGCGAGCACCGGGTCGCTCTCGACTTCGGTCACGAGGGGCGTCCCGGTACCGAACCCGACCCGCCCGGCGTCCAGCGACGCAAGGAGGCCGCGGCCGACCATCGGGCCGCGGTCCGTGATCTGCTCCGCGGTATCCACAGCGATCAGCCGGGTGCGTTCGTCGCCATCGATCCGGAGTCCCGGGCCGTGGACCGGGTCGCCGCCACCATGAAGGCCTGCGACGAGGGTGTCGCGTGGATCTGGAATGCGGCGCTGCCCACCGATGTCGAGCACGGGCGTCGCGGCCACGCCGAACTCCTGGTGAGGGTGGGCGACGGTTACGTCCCGGTCATCGTCGTCAATCACCGGATAACCCAACCCGCGAAGACCGCCCCGGATCCGAGCCGTCCGCCGACGCTGGTCACCAGCCCGCTCTGGGGTTGGGCGCCCACGCCCGACCCGTATCGCACCGCCCGGCCCAACCGGCGCGACGCCCTACGCCTCGCCCAGCTCACCGCGATGCTGGTCGAGATCGGTCGCGCCCCGTCGTCGGAGAGCGGTGACCTGCGCGGCGGCGTGATCGGCGTCGACGCCGATTGCATCGTGGTGCACGACACCGGCGCCATGCTCGACGACTACAACGAGGTCCTGGACCGGCGCCGGGCGATCGCAAGCCAGCAGGTGCCGACCGAACCGCGGCGCGTCGCCGAATGCCGGTCGTGCCCGTGGTGGGTGAAGTGCGGCCCGGAACTGGAGGCCGTCCGCGACGTGTCGCTCGTCGCCACCGGGAACCAGGGCACCGCACTCATCGAGGCGGGCATCACGACGATCGACCAGCTCGCCGCGCACCGCGGGGATCCGCCGGAGAACTGGCCGGGCAGTGCGCGATTCGACGATGCGGTGATCGGTGCGATCGCCTGGCTGACCGGAACCGAACTCGTCCGGCGCCTGGACACCCCGCGGGTGTACCGCGCCGACGTCGAGGTCGACGTCGACATGGAGAGCTACGGCGAGCACGGTGCCTACCTGTGGGGCACGCTGCGCACCGACACCACCGCGCCCGACGAGCCGGTCGTGTACCGGCCGTTCGTCACCTGGGACCCGTTGCCCACGCGCGACGAGGCGAGGTCGTTCGCCGAGTTCTGGGCCTGGCTGACGGCCGAACGGCTCGCCGCCCGGCAGAGCGGGAAGACCTTCGCGGCGTACTGCTACTCACAACAGGCCGAGAACCGTTGGCTGCTGGGTTCGGCCGACCGGTTCGCCGGCGAACCCGGTATCCCGACGCGCCGCGAGGTGGAGGCGTTCATCGCCTCCGACGAGTGGGTCGACATCTACGAGGCCGTCGGCGAGAACTTCATCTGCCCCCGCGGCAAGGGTCTGAAGCGGGTCGCGCCGGTCGCCGGGTTCGCCTGGCGCGATGACGACGCGAGCGGCGAGGCGTCGATGGAGTGGTACCGCGCCGCGGTCGCGCTGGGCGGTGGACGCCCCGATCTCGGTCAGCGCGAGCGCCTGCTGGAGTACAACGAGGACGACGTGCGGGCCACAAAGGTGTTGCGGGAGTGGATCTCCGGGAGCGCCGTCGACGACGTCCCCCACGAACGCGATCTGCTGGCCCGGACCGACTACTGATCTGCCGGGTCGGTGGGACGAGTCCGGGGGACGTCAGGAACGCAGGGTGCGCAGGGAGTCCAGGAACGATCCGCTGCCGAACAGGGCGACGGCGCCGAGCAGCATCAGGCCACCTGGGGCCACCCCGACCAGGAACTTCTTGACCCCGGTCAGGATCGTGTCGGGGGACGAATCCGGCAATGCCTGAGCTGGACCGTCCGACGGTCCTCGGGGGTTCGGCACCGGCGCGGCGGACTCGTCGGAGTCGGGCGAATCCCCCTCCGGCGATCCGGCATTCGGGGTCTCGCCGACGCGGGGTGCCGATGCTCCGGCGCCTGCGGGTGCTCCGGCGCCTGCGGATGCTCTTGCGGCGGGTGCTGCCGGCGGTGCCGCTGGGGCGGGCGGACCGCTGGGGGCGGCGACGGTCGGGACGGCGTCAGGGGCCGGAGGCTTTCCCTCTCCGTCCCGCGGCGGGGTGGCGGCGCTCGGGGGCAGCGGAGCCGACGGCAGGTTCGGCCGGACGTTCACCGGCGGCGGGGGGATCACGATCCCGGTCGTCGAGGGCTCCGTCGACGACCCGGTTGCCGAGGTCTCTGACGTCGCCGAAGTGCCCGAGCTCTCCGATGCGGAGGATTCCGGCGTCGAGCTCCCGGTTCCCGGGCTGCTCGTCGTGGTGGTTCCCGACGGTGTCCCGGGGCCCGACGGGGTGCCGGGCCCGTGGTGTCCGTGTCCGTGCCCGTGCCCGTGGTGCCAGGAGCTCCCCGGGTTTCCGGTGCCGGTCGGCGGGGAGACCCCGAAGTCGTCGTCGGAGTCGTCAGCATCGTCGCTGTCGTCAGCATTGTCGGAGTCGTCGTCGGCACTGTGTGCGCCGTAACCGCCCGAGTCGGAATTGCCCGACCCGCTGTTCCCCGGTCCGGAGTCGCCGGAACCGATCGGGGCCGTCGAGGCGATGCCGGGAGCAAGAGCGAGGAACGCGATCATCGCCAGGGCGGCACAGAAAGATGCCACGGATCGACGCCGCCGGCGGCTGTGGCGAGGCGCCGGAATGCGGTGGGTCATCGATCGGCTCCGGGCGTACAGTTGTGTGTGAGGTCCAAGGGGGCGGGACGGGATCTCGACGCCCTCCGGGCGTCGCAGTGAGGTCCCCAGACCATGTGTCGTAAGCAGTCCGACAACGTGTTACCCCCCGAAATGTGAAGAACGCCACACTAACGTTCGTTACATCATCACCACAGGTGATACGCATGGCGTGCGACGGTCCGGTACGTTCTGACCGTACCGGTCGTTGCAACGGCCGAGTGCAGCGGGCTTTAATGTTTGCAAATTCAAGTTTCGCATTTCGGAGAAGATGGTCATGACTTCAGAAGGGGCGGAGAAGCCCATGGGCGACACCGGACGCACCGACTCCGATCGTTCGAGAACGAAGGAATCGGATGCACTCGATCCGGGGTTGTTCGCCCGGCGACTCGAGGAGCTTTTTCGGACCGTTCCCGGTCCGAACGGGAGGGCATACAGTGCCAAGGCGATTGCGGCGCGGTCGACGGAGCGGGGGTTCCGTCTGGGTGAGTCGTATCTGAGCCAGTTGCGATCGGGGAAAGCCAAGTCCCCGTCGTTCCGAACCGTCGAGGGAATCGCGGCCGCATTCGGGGTCGACGTGCATTACTTCCTCGAGGATCGGGCCGCGCAGCGCACCCGCGACGAGATCGATCTGATGCGGTTGCAGGCGGACACCAACGTGCAGTTGGCGGCATTCCGCCTTGCGGGACTCTCGAGCGATTCGGTCACCGTGGTGAACGAACTGATCAAGGTACTGCGCGAGCAGCAGGGGCTGCCGAAGGATCCGCCGGACGTCATCGCGGCGGGACTCAGCGACGAGAAGCCGTCGGCTGATTCGCGTCTGCGTGTGGTCGGGGAGACGAGCGAGGGCTGACCCGGTTCTCGGCCTGACGGTCGAGAACCGCGTCGCACCGGTCGCCGGGCGTCGGACACGAGGATGGGCCGTGGGGTGTCGGCCCAACACCAGTCCGAACCGGTGACCGCCTCGTGGCGTTCTCTTCCGCGCCCGGTGGACACAAATCGCGTGCCCTTGCGGCGTCGTGGTTCGATTGTGCACATGCGTCGATCCGAGCGTGCTCTGCGGGTGCTGTGTCGCACCACGTTGCGTGGACTCGATCTCGATCTCCCGCTGGACGTCACGCAGTTGTGTGACCGCTACGGCGAGCGACGGGGTCGTCCGATCCGGTTGCTGGCCCATCCGTTGCCCGCGGGTGTGCCCAACGGGATCTGGTTGGCGGCCGCCGACGCGGACTACTTCTTCTATCAGGCGAACACCTCGCCGTTGCATCGCGACCAGATCGTCATCCACGAGTTCGGGCACCTCATCGCCGGGCATCAGATGCTCGGCGAGGTGTCCGTCGAGGGGCTGGCCGCGCTCACCCAGGATTCGTCCGACGCGGCACTACGTCGTACCTGCTACTCGGATGACCGTGAGTGGGAGGCCGAGATGCTGGCGTCGATGATCCTCGCCTGGGCCGAAGACGCCAGCACCGGCGTCGGCAGTACAGTCGCGCACGACGAGCTACGGGGCCTCCAGCGATTGCTGGGTGGGCACCGCGGATGGCTGTGACCGGGGCGGCCGGCGACGCCGCCACGGTCCTCGTCCTCGCCCAGGGTGTCGAGGCGGGGGTCGGCATCGTCAATGCGCTCGCGGGCGTGGTCTTCGCGCTCGCGTTCTGCTGGCGACTGGACCAGATCCGCCGGACCGGCTGGGGACTCCAACCGCTGGCGATGATGGTCGCGGTCGCCTCGCTGACCGTCGCCTTCGTGGTGGTCAACGAGGCGGTGGCGTCCACGCTCAACACCTGGGGATTCGAAGGACTGTCGAGGGTGGCGTTCTACGCGCTCCTCGCGATCGGGGTGGCCGCGCTGGTCGTGGTGTTCTTCTTCCCCGACCGGGTGTCCCGTGAACGGCGCGCCGGCTGGGAGGCGCTGCCGCTCGTCGTGTCGCTCATCGGCCTCCAGATCACCATGCTGGTGATCCCCGAGGAGATCCGGACCGAGACCATCAGCGAGTGGACCGTCCAGAACTGGGGTTTCGCGCTCTTCATGCTGGTCGCGAGCGGCTACCTCACGTACGGCTTCCTGGCCTGCGTCAACAGTGTCCGGAAGTTCTATGCGACGGCCGACGGATACCTGCGGGTGTCGCTGGGGCTGCTGATGGCCGGACTCGGGTTCCTGGCGCTCGGCGCGATCGCGCAGATCGTGTTCGTCGCGGTCAGTGCGACGAATGTCGCGAGGTCCCCGTGGCTCGTGACCACCAACCGGGTCCTGGCGATCATCGGCGTCGTGTCGTTCCTGCTGGGCATCAGCTATCCGATGGTCTACTCCAGGGTTCAGACCCTCGTGGCGAACCGGCGACGCCGTCGACTCGACACCGAACTCCTGCCGCTGTGGCGCCTGGTGACCGGCGCGGTACCGGAGGTCGTCCTGCCTGACACGGGGCAGCTGTCGCCGACGACGCAGCTCCACCGCCGGGTGGTCGAGACACGTGACGCGTTGACCCAGATCAGCCCGTATCTGCCGCCGGTGTTCGAGTACGCCCAGGCCGACGTGCAGGTTCGGTTGCTGCGCACCGCGGTGTCGGAGATGAGGGCGGCGGCCGACGGGTCCGGAGACAAGATCAGCGGCGCGGTCCGCGACCTCGCCCCCGCCGACGGCGAGGGTCTGGAAGCGGATGCCGCACCGCTGATCAGGTTGTCCGAGGAGCTGCTGGCGACCGAGGGTGCCGAGGTGGCGTCCGTCGGTCGCTCAGCCGAGGACCGGGATCCGGGACTCTAGCGCGGTGCCATCCGGATCGCGCCGTCCATGCGGATGGTCTCGCCGTTGAGGTAGTTGTGCTCGACGATGAACTCGGCCAGCTGTGCGTACTCGTCGGGCTCGCCGAGACGCTGCGGGAACGGGATGGCCTCGGCCAGGGTCTTCTGGAACTCAGGGGTGACGCCCGCGAGCATCGGGGTGCTGATGGTGCCGGGGGCGATGGTGCAGACGCGCACACCGATCCGGGCGAGGTCGCGGGCCGCCGAGATGGTCATCGCGTGGACGCCACCCTTCGACGCGGCGTACGCGATCTGACCGATCTGGCCCTCGAATGCGGCCACCGAAGCGGTGTTGATGATGACGCCGCGCTGGCCGTCACCGTCGATGGTGGACTCCTCCGACATGCGGTTGGCGGCCAGCCGCATCACGTTGAAGGTGCCGACCAGGTTGATGTCGATGACCTTGCGGAAGAGGTCGAGTTCGTGGGGGCCGTTCTTGCCGAGGATGCGTGCGGCCCAGCCGACGCCGGCGCAGTTGACGGCGACACGCAGCGGTGCGCCGGACTCGGCGATCGTGTCGATGGCGCCCTGGACCTGCGCTTCGTCGGTGACGTCGGCGGCGATCAGGGTGACGCCGTCGGTGGGTGCTGCCTTGTCAATCGAGGCCTGCAGGTCGAGGCCGAAGACCTGTGCGCCTGCGGCGGCGAAGCGACGGGCGGTGGCTGCGCCGAGGCCCGATGCCCCGCCGGTGACCAGAACGGAAGCGCCTGAAACGTCCATGGGTGAAGTAGTCCTTTCGCGGTACCGATTGCCGCCGGACCCGTGTCCCGGTAGTGGACGACGTGCACCGGCGCGGGGTGCACGTTCACGATAGTCAGCTGTTGCGGGGTGTCCGCGTTCAGCCCTCGTGTACACCGAGCGAACGCTCGGGAACGGCTGCTTCGGAGTCGGAGTCGGCGCGGAGTCGCCGGTCGCGACGGATGAGGAACGTGCCCACGCCGATGATGACGACGGCCGCGGTGATGGTCGCGGCGATCATCGGGGTCGACGCCCCGGCCAGGCCGGTCGCGGTGAGCCACATCGCGAAACCGAAGAACAGGACGGCCGCACCGATCGCGATGACACGCTCGGGAAGGTGCTTGCCGAGCAGGACGCCCACGCCGATGGCCAGGGCGTCGGCGGCCACCATGCCCACGGTGGAACCGATCCACACGCCGAGCCAGTCGTGGTCGGTGGCCAGGGTGATGGTGGCGAGCATGGTCTTGTCCCCGAGTTCGGCGAGGAAGAAGGCCGACATCACGGCGAGGAACACCGAGGCGCCGACTCGCGTCGCGCGGTTCTGGTCCTCGTCGTCGAGGCGGTCGCCGTAGATCGTCCACAGGCCGAAGACGAGCATGGCGAGGCCGGCCAGGACCGACATGAGATCGGCCGGTAGCGACATCCCGAGGAAATGACCGAAGAACACCGAGGCGGCGTGGACCGCGGTGGTGGCGACGGTGATGGCGAGGAGGACGACCCACCAGCGGTACCGCAGGGCGTAGGTCATCGCCATCAGCTGTGACTTGTCGCCCAGTTCGGCGACGAAGATCACGCCGAAACTCAGGAGCAGGGCAGCAATCACGAACGCCAGGTTAGTGAGCCCTAACTGGCGAATGCAACTCGTCAGTAACCCGTATCTGTGCAGGTCGGGGGCACAAAACCTAAAGTTCGGCGACCCTGATCCAGACGTGTGGGCGACCCTGGAGAACGCCTTCGCCGAGACCTCGGGGCCCTAAGCTGCGAGAAGCATGGCGAGCACCGCGGTGTCCGGGTCGGCGTTGGGGTCGATGCCCACCTCGTTGCGGAGGTTCACCACTGTCCCGTCGGCCTCCGCCTCGGCCCAGCCGGCCCGGTGCTCGAGCCCGAGCTCGGGGAGCCCCGGCAGCAACACACATCCCGACGCGACCTCGGAACACTCCGGCAGCGACGGACGGGTCTGCGACGGCGGATGCAGCATGACGAGCGCCGGGGGATTGTTCAGGAACTTGCCGGCCTCGACGAAGCTGTCGTCGACGACGTTTCCGATCGCGACCATCATCCCGACCGTGTCCTCGCCGCCGTGCGGCGGACGTTGCTCGACGACGCCGAAGATCGTCGTGGTCGGGAGGAAGCCGGGCCGGCACGCGATCCGCACCGAACCGACGAGGGTCTGCGTCCACTCGAGAGTGGACTCCGGCCAGCGGCCCGAGATGAGGATTCCGTTCAGCGTGCCCTCATGCTGGAACGGGGTGAGTCCGATCGGAATCGACTGCATCGTGTCCTACCTCCAATCCGGGTGGGAGACCTGGTCATTGGGACCCAGGACCGCCGAAGATCACCCGTGTGAAAAGAATCCACCGCAGGGACGAAACGGACAAGCCGAACCACGTTCTTGTGACGGTTCGTTTACATGCGATCAACCGACGGCTCCGGGACCCAGGCACACTGGACCGGTGAAGAACTCGCCCCCGTTGCGTCCGATGGAGTTCGCGTCCGTCGCGATCTTCGGCGGCCTGACCGTCGCCGCGGTGGTCATCGCCTCGGTCATCCCGCTGGCGCAGGCGGCCGGGCTACTCGCCCCGGTTCCTCTTGCCCTCATCGCGGCCCGTACGCGGCCGCGTGCACTGCTCACCGCCACGGTGGCGACCACGGCGGTCGCGTTCGCGATGGCGGGGACCGGCGCCATGGCCACCGTGCTCGGTTCGGCGCTGATCGGCGGGATCGTCGGCGACCTCAAGCGCCGCCGCCGCGGGCTCGGGGCGCTCGGACTGGCCACGCTGGTGGCCTCGCCGCTCCTCGGTGGGGTCTCCGTCCTGATCCTCTGGGTCCTGGTGCCCCTGCGTGAGCTGACCATCGAGGCGATGACGAACTCCCTCCACGGCGTCGCGAAGTGGCTGCGCGGGTGGGGGCCCACCGATGCCGTGGCCGACGCACTCGACTCGATGAGCCGCAGCATCGCCGGCCACTGGTGGGCGTGGATCTGGATCTCCGGAACGGTCGGCACCGCGATCTCGCTGCTCGCCGCCTGGTGGATTCTCGGCGGTGTGATCGCGCGACTGCGCGACGTGCCCAGCGAGGACACACTCACCTCCGACGGGCCGGCGTCCACCGCAACCGAAGTCGCGCCGCTGCCGATCGTCGCCGAACGTGTCGGCTTTGCCTACAACCCGGACGCGAAACCGGTTCTCCACGACATCGATCTGCGCATCGAGCCCGGTGAGTTCGTGGCGGTCGTCGGCGCCAACGGTTCGGGTAAGTCGACACTCGCGAAGATCCTGGCCGGCCGTGCCCCGACCACCGGCGTCGTACACCGCCCGGGTCTCGCCGGGCTCGGCGTACACGGCGGCACCGCGCTCGTCCTGCAGCGCCCGGAGATCCAGATGCTCGGTTCCCGCGTCGCCGACGACGTGGTGTGGGGTCTGCCGCCGGATGCCGACGTCGACGTGGAGGCGCTCCTCGCCGAGGTCGGCCTGACCGGTCTCGGCGACCGCGAGACCACCGATCTGTCCGGCGGGCAGCAGCAGCGCTTGGCGGTCGCTGCGGCCCTCGCCCGCGATCCACAGCTCCTCATCGCCGACGAGGTCACCTCGATGGTCGACCCGGAGGGCCGCGGGCAGCTCCTGCATCTGCTGGCGACGCTACCGGCCCGACGCGGGATCGCGGTCGTGCTGATCACCCATCGCGGCAGCGAGGCCGCGGCCGCCGACCGCGTCATCCACCTCGAGGCCGGCCGGGTGGTTCCGCATCCGCCGCACTGGATGCCGGATCCCCACCTCGACCTCGACCATGCTTCGCCGACCGGATCGTCGACGTCCCTCGCGGCACCGGGGCCGCACATCGGCGGGCCGCTGCTGGTGCTCGACCACGTGGGATATGCGCACCTACCCGGGTCGCCCTGGGAGGTCGTGGCCCTCACCGACGTCACGCTCACCGTGTATCGCGGCGAGGGGTTGCTCATCGTCGGCGGCAACGGGTCGGGCAAGACGACCCTCGCCTGGATCATGGCGGGCCTCCTGTCGCCGCGCACCGGAACGTGTCACCTACTCGACACCGCCGGAAAGTTCACTCCCGCAGCCGGTTACGACGCCGGGGAGCCGGTCACCGAGCATGTCGGCGCGGTCGGTCTGGGTTTCCAGCACGCGCGCCTGCAGCTGCAGAAGGTCACCGTCGCCGACGAGATCATGGCGGCCGGCGGCGAGAAGGTCGGGACCGCCGAGGTCGCCCGCGTTCTCGAACTGGTCGGTCTGCCCCGGCAGATGGCGGCCGGCAAGGTCGATTCCCTGTCGGGCGGCCAGATGCGTCGCGTCGTGCTCGCCGGCCTCATCGCCCGCAACCCCGACATGCTGGTGCTCGACGAGCCGCTCGCCGGTCTCGACCCGTTGGCCCGAGAGGAGATCGTCGCGCTGCTCGCACGCCTGCGTGCCGAGGGCATGACCATCGTGATCATCTCGCACGACTTCGAGTCGCTGGACTCGGTGTGCACCCGCCGCGTCCGGCTCGTCGACGGGCAGTTGCTGCCCGACACCCATCAGAACGTCGATCAGCCGTCCGGCTGGGACGGAGGAGCCCTATGACCATGCGCACGGTTCCGTTGCGGCAGGTCCCCGGCGATTCCTTCGTCCACCGGTTGTGGGCGGGAACCAAGCTGGTGATCGTGCTGATCCTCGGCATCATGACCTGGGTGCTGCCGTCGTGGCCGGCATTGGGGATGGTGGCCGCGATCGTCATCGTCACCGCGCTGATCGCCGGGATCCCGTTGGGCGCCATCCCCCGTCCACCGTGGTGGTTCTGGGGGTTGATCGGTATCGGCGTCGCCTTCAACGTCTCGTTCGCCGGTCTGCACGGCGGACTGGTGTTCCTCCGGGCGGTGACCCTCGCGCTCGTCCTCGTGGCGAGTTCGATCCTCGTCATCTGGACCACCCCGATGGCCGACGTCGCGCCGGCGATCGCACGGTTGATGCGACCCCTCCGGCGGCTGCGTCTGCCCGTCGATGAATGGGCCGTCGCAATCGCGTTGTGCCTGAGGGGACTTCCGCTGCTGATCGAGGAGCTGCGCATGCTGCGCGCCGCGCACAAGCTGCGGCCGACGGCAAAGGGGCGCAGCGATCATCCGTCGGCGGAGATGGGGATCATGGATCTCATCACGGCCGCCATGTCATCGGCGCTGCGTCGTAGCGCGGAGATGGCCGAGGCGATCACCGCCCGCGGCGGCACCGGTCGTCTCACCGCTCATCCGGCCCGGCCGGGACGCGCAGATCTGCTGGCGCTCATCGCCATCGCCGTCGCCTGTGGTGTGGCCGTCGCGGTGACGCTGATCTTCTGACAAACGGCGCCGGCCACCCGAAGGTGACCGGCGCCGTTGGTGTCTGGCGAAGGGAAGATCAGGCAGGCACGATGAGGCCGCTGCCCTGGGTCTTCGCGCGACCGTAACGCTCACCGGCGTCGGCCCAGTCGACCACGTTCCACCAAGCCTTGACGTAGTCCGGCTTGACGTTCTGGTAGTCGAGGTAGAAGGCGTGCTCCCACATGTCGAGCATGACGACCGGGATGATCGCGGCGGGGATGTTGCCGCTCTGGTCGGTCAGCTGCAGGATGACCAGCTTGCCACCGATGGTGTCGTAGCCCAGGATCGCCCAGCCCGAACCCTGCAGGGTGGTGGCAGCGGCGGTGAAGTGGGCCTTGAACTTGTCGAAGCCACCGAACTGCTCGGTGATCGCTGCCGCGAGATCACCCTCGGGCTCGCCACCGCCGTTGGGCGACAGGTTCTTCCAGAAGATCGAGTGGTTGGTGTGGCCGCCCAGGTGGAAGGACAGGGTCGCCGACAGTCCGTAGACCTTTCCGGCGATGCTCTCGTCCTCGCGGGCCGCGGCCAGCTTCTCCAGGGTGTCGTTGGCGCCCTTGACGTAGGTCGCGTGGTGCTTGCTGTGGTGGAGCTCCATGATCCTGCCGGAGATGTGCGGCTCCAGTGCCGCGTAGTCGTAATCCAGATCCGGCAAGGTGTATTCAGCCACGATGTTCCTCTCTGAGGTGCTTTCGTATTCCCTGTTCACACGTGGGTCCGCCGATTGTGTCGGCGCCACGCGGATGTTTCCAGCCTTCCCCACACCATGGGTGATTGCAACAAACAGGCCCGAAGAAATATCAAGTGCGGTTGAAGATCACAGGCTTAGATGAATGCGAGCGCGACGATGACGGCCAACAGGGCGACGATGCTCAACGCGATGGTGCGGCAGCTTCTCGCGACGTCGTAGTTCGCGCGCGGTGCGCCGCGAGGAGTCCGGAGGGAACCTCGATAGTCTCCGGTCGCGTGCGTCGCCATTGTCGCCTTTCATCAGCGGATCGGCTCGGCACCCCGGCATCGTCGGCCCGAGGGCCGGCGGCGGACGTGACGGGTGTCACATGCCAGGATGTGACCGCCATCATAAACAGACTGGGACGGCTGACTCAACTCGGGAACTCAGGAGACGTCCAGGCGGCGCGCGTAGACTCGGCGCATGTCTTGGCTCGAGCAGCTCTTCGCCGCCAGTTCGCACAAGCAGGAACTCATCGCGGCCGATTCCGCACTACCCGGACGCGACACCGAGATCACGGTCCCCGGAGTCCATCTGGTTCTGGAGACGCCCATGCGTGGACGGCCGGAGGCCGACGGCTCCTACGCCAACGGCGGAATCGGCACCTTCGACGACGGCCTGTCCGCGGTGATCCTGGCGGGTGGCTGCTTCTGGGGGATCGAGGAGATCTTCTGGCAGGTCCCGGGTGTGTACACGACGGCGGTCGGTTACGCGGGCGGCCACACGCCCAACCCGACTTACGAGGAGACCTGCACCGCGCGCACCGGCCACACCGAGTCGACGCTCGTCGTCTTCGACCCGGCGGTCATCGACCTCGAGGGAATCCTCAGGATCTTCTGGGAGTCGCACGATCCGACTCAGGAGATGCGTCAGGGCAACGACATCGGTACCCAGTACCGGTCGGCGGTCTACACCCTCTCCGACGACGACGCCACGATCGTCGAGGAGTCGGCGGCGAAATTCCAGACCGCGCTCGATGCCGCCGGCGTCGGGTCGATCGCCACCGAGATCAAGCCGCTCGCCGCTGCGGGTGACGGACACTTCTACTACGCCGAGGATCTCCACCAGCAGTACCTGGCGAAGAACCCGCACGGTTACCGCTGCCACGCGGCGACCGGGATCAGCTACCCCGCCTGAGGTGTCCGAGCCGATCACCCTGCGGCAGTGGAATCGCACCCTGCTGTCCCGCCAGCACCTGTTGGAACGCGTCGACGAGGACGCGATCGAGGTGCTGGACCGGTGTGTCGGGCTGCAATCCCAGGACCCGCGTGCGGCGTTCTTCGGATTGTGGTCGCGTATCGAAGGATTCGACCCGGCCGAACTCGACGAACTCCTCACCGAGCGCGAGGTCGTGCGGATCGCGTTGCTGCGTTCCACGGTGTTCCTCATCGACGCCGAGGACGCCCGGTGGATACGGCCGCTCGCCGAGCCGATCCTCCGGCGTGAGATCGCCGAAGCGCACGTCCCGAGGCTGGTCGACGCCGATCCCTCGCGGGTGATCGCCGACGCCGCCGAACTCCTGGCCGGCCGCGAACTCTCCGGCGCCGACCTGGGAAAGCAACTGGCGCTGCAGCATCCGGCAGAGAACCCGTCGACGCTCACCGGGATCGCCCGCTGCGGACTCCCGCTCGTCCAGGTGCCGCCGCGCGGACTCTGGCGGGGCCGCGGGGCGCCCACCTACCGGTTGTTCGACGAATGGGCCGGTCCGGGCGAACCGGCGGTCGAGGGCGAGGATGCGCGAGCAGACCTGATCCGCCTGTACCTGCGCGGCTTCGGCCCTGCCACCGTCAAGGCCATCCAGACGTGGGCGGGCATGACCGGACTCAAGGCGCTCGTCGAGAAAATGGAGGCCGACTGGGAACTGGTCCGGCTGACCGGTCCGAACGGCGAGATCCTCTACGACCTCGACGGACTTGGCCTCGCCGACGCCGACGCTCCCGCGCCGGCCAGGCTCGTGGCGCCGTTCGACCACGTCATCGGCGTCTCGGCCGACCGCGCCCGGGTCGCCGACCCGGAGCTGTTCCGGCGGACCGTGACACCCAACGGTCGCTCGCCCGGCTTCGTCTTCGCCGACGGATTCCTCGCCGGCACATGGCATCTCGATGCCGACGCCGGGGTACGCATCGAGATGCTGCGTGAGGTCTCGAAAGCCGAGGAGCGGGAGATCGACGCCGAGGTCGAAAGGCTGCGCGAGTTTCTCAGTCGCCCGTCCGCGGATTACGCGAGGTGATGCAGTACGGGCGTCCCACCGGGTCGACCATCGTCGTCCAGTGCGGATGGTGCTCGATCGCGCGGGCGCCCCAGCCCTCATGGCGCGCCACCTCGTCGGGGACCGAGTTGGTCGCGAGGTCGAGGTGCCCGGTCGCCGGTGACGACTCGTCGGGCATCGTGCCGTCTGAATCGGATTGCCTGCGCTGCAACAGGATTCCGATGGTGATCGCCGGGTCGCGGCGCAGGGCCACGAGTTCGGGTCGGGAGCCGGGCGGTTTGAGCGGCCATCCGGTCAGCGCCGTCCAGAACGCGACCTCGGCGTCGAAGTCGGCTGCGGGGATGTCGATGCACAACTGGTCGATGATGCTGATCGCGTCGCCGGGCCACCTGATGGGCCGCGACCGTGTGGACTCGCCCTCCCACGGAACAAGGCAGAACACGAAACCGGCGGGGGATCGGAGGACGAGGTGGGTGCCGGCGTCGTTGCTCAGCGTCGCGCCCAGTCCCACGGCTTCCTCGGCTGCGGCGTGCGGGTCGTCGGTGTGGATGTCGAGGTGGACGCCGCCCGGACCGTCGTCGACCCGTTGCACCCGGAGGTGGGGGTCGCCGTGGAACGGTTCGAGGGAGGCGAACTCGCGGTGTTCGCCGCGGGGCGGCGACACAGTGCTACCCGCGATCGCGCGCCAGAAGGTCACTTCGGCACCGAACTCGTCGGCTGGGAAATCGAGGAATGCGCTGAGCCACCTGACCTGCACGCGGGAGAGTCTACGGTGCCAGTGCACCCGGTGCGCTGCGGAATGCGCAGGTGCCCCACGTGAAACAGGAAGCGGTTGGCCGCCATTAGACTCGGGCAGATGACTGCAGGACCGCTGGCGGCGGTGGGCAAGAAGTTCGCGAAGTCGCGTGCCGAGCACGTCGCGGTGGTCCGACTCGACGGCCCGATCGGCGCAGCCGGCATGGGCAAGCACGGGCTGACCACCGACACGGTCGAGCCGGTGCTGAAGCGGGCGTTCGCCACCGACCGGCTCAAGGCCGTCGTCGTCGTGATCAACTCACCAGGTGGTTCGCCGGCGCAGTCGGAGTACATCGCCGAGCGCATCCGGCAGCTGTCCGCGGAGAAGGGCGTACCGGTCCTGGCGTTCTGTGAGGACGTAGCGGCGTCCGGCGGCTACTGGGTCGCGTGCGCGGCGGACGAGATCTTCGCCGCCCACACGTCGATCGTCGGTTCCATCGGAGTGGTGTCCTCGGGGTTCGGCTTCTCGGCCCTGCTCGACCGGTTCGGCGTGCAGCGTCGTCTGTACGCCACCGGGGAGAACAAGGCCCGGCTCGACACCTTCTCGCCCGAGGTGGCCGAGGACGTCGAATGGCTCAAGGGTCTCCAGGGGCAGCTGCACGAGGCATTCATCGCATGGGTCCGGCAGCGTCGGGGCAAGAAGCTGACGGCATCCGACGAGGAGCTGTTCAACGGCGACGTCTGGGTCGGGCGTCGGGCGGCCGAACTCGGCCTGGTCGACGGCATCGGCGTCATGCGTTCGGTGGTCGCCGAGCGGTATCCCGACGCAGAGATCACGGTCATCGAGGCACCCAAACCGTTGCTCGCGCGTCTGGTGGGCAATCAGATGACGGTCTCCGGTCTGGCCGAGAGCCTCACGTCGGGCGTGATCGCCGCGATCGACCGCGCCCCCGCGGTGCGGACCGGGTTTTTACACCGTGACTGACGGGTAGTACCAGACCCAGTTCGGGGGGTTTCCCCAAGGGTTTGTCCCCACGTTATCCACAGGTGTGTGCACTGGAAAGAAAATGCACCACCGGGCGACCACTGCAGTTTGGTGAATTTCCTACGCGCACATTGGTCCAAACGAGTGATCGCAGTCACATCGACGAGGCCTTTGGCCAGGGTTTTTCCACAGTTTCCACAGCCTCATCCCCAGGTTGACGGTGAGGTGTGGATTGTGGACAGTTGTCCGCCCGGGGCATGTGGATAAAACTATGACGATCAGCATAGGTCGCGTTGGGCGGTCTGTACGATTCCGAATGTGAGCTTCACAACACTGCCGGAAATGGCCGTGGAGGTGACGTGACGCCGACGGCGCCCCGACTGTGCCACCATGGAAATCGTGACCATGGGCGACATCACGCAGGTGCCGGTGACCGATTTGCCGGACGACTTCACTCAGACGGCCGACGCGGTGATGCTCGACGTCCGTGAGGACGACGAATGGGCGAACGGGCACATCCGCGGCGCCGTCCACATCCCGATGGCCGAGATACCGGGACGACTCGGCGAACTCGACCCCGACGCCGACCTCTATGTGGTGTGTCATTCGAGCGGACGCTCGATGCGGGTGCTGCAGTATCTCGCGCAGGTCGGGTACGACGGGATCTGCGTGCGCGGCGGAATGCTCGCGTGGCAGGAGCACGGCAAGCCCGTCGAGACCGGCACCGGGGACGGCGGGGGCGACGCCCACTGATGATCGACCTCTGTCCGCGGTGCCGCATCCAGGCGCCGCACCGCCCCGGGCGCGAGCACTGCCCTCGCTGTGGCGGCCCGCTGAGCGTCGTCGACGATGCCGCTCGGGCGATGTCCGCACCCGCGCGCCCCGTGACCCCCGCACCGCCCCGGACGGCGCCGACCGGCCGGCTGTACCGGGGTCGCAACGTCCGTTGGATCGCGCGGCGGCCTCCCGAGGCCATCCCCAGTCGCCGTGGACCGTCGGGCCCGCGCGGCCCGCGTCTCATCCCGCGCTACGTCTACATCCCGACCTGGGGACTGCACGACGAACCGGTGACCGCCGACGCGACGCACGACCGGATCGACTCCTCGCGGGCACGCCTGCTGTTCGCGCTCGTCGTGGCCGGCACGGCGCTCGCGGCGTCTGCGGTCATCCATCTGGTCCGCTACATCCTGCTGGCCGTCAACCGCACCCAGCCGCTCCCGGACCCGCTGATCGTGGTCTCGGACTGGTTGATCGTGTTCGCGGGTGTGGCCGCCTTCCTGGCCTACGTCTGGGCGACCCTCGCCTTCGTCCGCTGGGTGATGGACCTGCGGGCCGGTACCTATGAGGAAGCCCGACTCCTCGACCCGAGGCGTCCGCTGTGGGTGGGGTTGCTGGTGGGGGTTCCGCTGGTGAACCTGGTCGGTGCACCGCTCGTGCTCGGCGAGGTCGTGGCCCTGCGCGTGGCCCACGATCCGTCCCTCGACGCCGAACGTGTCGGCCGCCGCGTCCGCCGGCTGTGGGTCGCGTGGGTGGTCGTCACCGTCACAGCTCTGCTGGCGCTGATCGCCCGCGCCGTCGCGTGGGGGTCGGACTCGGTGCAGACCGGGGCCAACGCGCTCGCCATGGTGATCCTCAGTGCGGCCGTCTCGGCCGCCTTCGCCTTCTGGATGGCACGCCGCGTGCCGGTGCTGTTCGACGCCGCCACGGCGGTCCCGGTCCCGAAGAGAAGGTGGGTGGCGGTCGGATGAACTCAGGTGTGAACGTGGGCGCGGCCGAGAAGGTGTCGCGTTCGGGTAAGCCCGCGGTGGTCGCGCACCGCGGCGCCTCCGGTGACCGTCCGGAACACACCCTGGCCGCATACGAGCTCGCACTCGCGCAGGGCGCGGACGGACTCGAATGCGATGTCCGGTTGACCGCCGATCACGAACTCGTCTGCGTCCACGACCGGACCGTCGACCGCACGTCGAACGGTTCCGGCATCGTCAGCGAGATGACGCTCGCCCAGCTCCGCGAACTCGATTTCGGGAGTTGGCATTCCGCGGGCGATCCCGCGTCGATCCTGACGCTGCGCGAGCTGCTCACGCTCACCTTGGACTGGCGCCGGCCGGTCCGGTTGTTCATCGAGACCAAACACCCCGTGCGGTTCGGCAGTCTCGTCGAGCAGAAGCTCCTCGAGATCCTCCACGAGTTCGGCGTGGCCACCCCGCCGTCGGCCGATCACAGTCGCGCCGTGGTCATCTCGTTCTCCTCCGCCGGCGTCTGGCGTATCCGCCGCCATGCCCCGATGCTCCCGACCATCCTGCTGGGCGACACCGCCCGCGTGCTCGGTGGCAGTGCGGCGACCGCCGTCGGGGCCACCGGGATCGGACCCTCGGTGATGACCCTGCGGCAGTACCCCGATCTCGTCGACCGCGCCGCCGCGGCCGGACGCGTGACGTATTGCTGGACCGTCGACGAACTGGTGGACGTCCAACTCTGCGCCGACCTCGGGGTGCGCTGGCTCGCCACCAACCACCCGGCCAAGGTCCGTGACTGGCTGGTGACCGTCGACTGAGCGCGGCTCTGCACCTGCCCGGGCTTCTCGGCGCCGCGAGCGGCTCGTGAGAGAGTGGACCGATGGGCAAGAAGAGCAAGCGGGGCAGTGGACCCCGCCCGGGAAGCAATCGCGCCGAGCGGGTCGCCGCTCGTAAGGCTCGGCAGGCGGCGTCGATGGCACCGCCGCCGCGTCCCTTCGCGGGACTGGCCTCCGAATGCGATTTCGTCGCACTGCGGACCTTCGTCGCATCGGCGACCGCGCGTCTCGAACTGACGGAACCCGCCGACACGCGCAACGACGTCTCCCTCGTGACGATCCTGCCGGGTGCCGGTCCGGCATTGGCACGTGAATCCAACGGCGCCACAGAGGGTTTGGTGGGTCTGCAGACCGAGCCGGATCGCATGGCGCCGGCCGTCGAGCTGGCGGCCGCCATCGCGTGGGCCGCGCACGCCGAGGCCGGCAGCGAGTTCGACCTCGAGTCCGCCGACGAATCGCCCTCGCTCGACGAGGTGTTGAAGGCCGACGCAATCCTGGACATCACCGTGCACCAGGACTTCTCGTGGTGGTTCCCGGAGGGCACCGAGGTGCCCGCCGAGATCGCGCCGATGTTCGAGCGCGCGAACGAGTCCGTGCTGCCGACCGCGCGCCTCGTCGTCGAGAGCGGTTCGGGCGCCCCGTGGTGGGTCGATGCCGGCGAGCGGGCACATCTGCGCTGGATTCGCCCCGAGCCCGAGGACGACCTCATGGCCGCGATGGCCCGCCTCCATGCGGCCGGCCGTCTGACGATGGGCGAGGGCTCGCGTTTCGCGGGGTCGTTCCGCACCCATGGCCTGCTGGTCCCGGTCTTCGACCTCGACAACGAGATGCACCACGAGGAGTGGCAGGCGGGTCTCAACCAGCTCGATCAGTGGCTGGGCGAGGCGCTCGCCGACACCTCGGAGCTGACGATCGCCGAGCGGAGCTCGCGCGACGGCATCCGCGGCCGCCAGGTCACCCTGCGCTGAGCACGAACATCTGAAAACCGTTTCGGCGGCGTGACTTCGGGTGAAGTCGCGCCGCCGAAATCGTGTGAGGGCTCGTGCCTAGATGTTGCCTCCGGCAACGGGGGGCGAGGTCGGATCGTCGGCTGTGGCGCTGTTGAACTCGCGCTCGACGAAGTTCTCGAGGTCGAACAGATTGCCCTTGCACCGGTCGGCGATGGTCTGCAGGGTCGTCATGGTCGCGACCTCCTCGACCTGCTCCTTGAGGAACCACTGCATGAACTGCTCGCCGAGGTAGTCGCCGGTGTCACGGGCCGACTTGGCGAGATCGACGATCTGCTGGGTGACCGTCTTCTCCTGCTCGAGAGCGAGATTGATCGGTGCCTTGTAGTCCTCGAACTTGTTGTTCGGGGCGGAGACGCCGGGGATCTCGACCTCCATGTCCCGGTCGAGGAAGTACTGCACGATCATCATGGCGTGGTTGCGCTCTTCGACGGCCTGGCTGTAGAAGAGCTTCGCCAGCTGGGGCATGTCGTGGTTGTCGAAGTAGGTGGCGACCGCGATGTACTGCTGCGAGGCGTAGAACTCGTTGCCGATCTGATCGTGCAGCAGCTGGTGGAACTTCGTGAATTCGGTCATGCGCCCATCGTAGGTGCCGAAAAGTGCCTTCTACCAGCAAGTTCAGGCTAACTAAGGCAAGTCTGACCTGTCTTTGGGCAGCCTGGCCACCCCTGGTCACCCGGCGTCGACGAGCAATTCGTCGGGGATGGGCTGACCTGCGCGGAGGAGGCCGAAGAACTGCTCGGTGGTCTCCGTGACCGGTAGTGCCAGACCGTCATCGGTGTAGATGCTCTCGCCCGTGGGTGTGGTGGTTGTCACCGGGTCGCGGAGCGCGAACATCAGCGAGGCCAGATTCCAGATGTGGTCGCGCTCGTCGACGGTGAGGGAGTCGATGGCGCCGCCGATGAAGCCGAACAGCCGGAACGGATTGAACAGCACGCCCGGGCTGGTCGCGCGGGAGACCAAGGCGGCGAGGAACTTCCGCTGGTTGATGACGCGCTCGAGATCGGCACGAGGGAAGGCGCGGGTCCGGACGAGGCCGAGCGCCTGGCGCCCGTTCAGGTGGTGGCACCCCTTCGACAGTCTGAGTCCGGCCTTGGGGTCGTTGAGCGGTTGGTCGATGCACATGTCGACTCCGCCGACGGCGTCGACCAGGGTGTCGAAACCGCCGAAGCCGATCTCCGCGTAGTGGTCGATGTGGATTCCGGTCAGGTTCTCGACGGTCTGCACCAGCAGCTGCGGACCGCCGATGTTGTACGACGCGTTGACCTTCAGGCTGCCGTTTCCGGGGATCTCGACGTAGAGGTCGCGCGGGATGCTGACGACCGTCGCCTTCCCGTTCCCGGGTGGGTTGTGCACCAGCATGATCGTGTCGGTGCGTGAGCCGTCGGCGTCGCCGGTGGACAGGTTGGTGCGCTGGTCGTCGGACAGGTCGGAGCGGGAGTCGGTGCCGACGATGAGCCAGTTGGTACCGGGTGTGTCCGACGGCCGCCCGGCGTACGCGGGGAGCGCGTCGATGCGGTCGAGACGCGAGTCGTAGTAGAAGAGCAGCCCGGCGCTGCCGAGTACGAACACGAGCAGCAGGATCAGCAGGATCTTGCCGACCCGCAGTGAGCGCCTGCGACGACGCCGGGGACGCGGCGGCTTGGCGGCGGGCGGGGGACCGGCGGCGGGCGGTGCGGGCGGTGCGGGCGGACGCGTCGATGACCGGCCGCGGTCACCTCGGCGTTCGCCGGCCGGGATCGGTTCG
>NZ_JAJQJP010000045.1:0-140617 GCF_021245825.1 Gordonia metallireducens
GATCACCCCCCCGCAACTGTGAGATCAGGGAACGATGTTCACCATGCGGCCGGGCACCACGATCACCTTGCGCGGTTCGGCACCGTCGAGGAGCGCGGCGATCTTCTCGTCGGCGAGGGCGGTGGTGCGCAGGGTGTCCTCATCGGCGTCGGCGGCGACGGTGATGCGGCTGCGGACCTTGCCCTTGACCTGAACCGGGATCTCGATGGTGTCCTCGACCAGCCAGGCCTCGTCGGCCACCGGGAACGGCGCACGGACGACGAGGGTGTCGTGGCCCAGGCGGTGCCACAGCTCCTCGGCGATGTGCGGCGCCAACGGCGCGAGCATGATCACCAGGGCCTCGACGGCTTCCCGTGGGGCGCCGGTCTTCTCGAAGTTCTTGGTGAGGTGGTTGGTGAGCACGGTCAGCTTGGCGACGGCGGTGTTGTTGCGCAGGGCCTCGTAGTCCTCGCGGACACCGGCGATCGTCTTGTGCAACAGGCGCTTCGTGTCGTCGTCGGACTCGGCGTCGGCGACACGCGATGCACCGGACTCCTCGTCGACGACGAGACGCCAGATGCGCTGCAGGAAGCGCTGCGAGCCGACGACGTCCTTGGTCGCCCAGGGGCGGGACTGGTCGAGCGGGCCCATGAACATCTCGTAGACGCGCAGGGTGTCGGCACCGTAGTCGCGGCAGATGTCGTCGGGGGTCACCGAGTTCTTCAGCGACTTGCCCATCTTGCCGTATTCCTGGTTGACCTCTTCACCGTTGTAGAAGAACTTGCCGTTCTCCTCGGTGACCTCCTCGGCCGGCACGTAGATGCCGCGCGAGTCGGTGTAGGCGTACGCCTGGATCATGCCCTGGTTGAACAGCTTTCGGTACGGCTCACTGCTGGTGACGTAGCCGAGGTCGAACAGGACCTTGTGCCAGAACCGCGAGTACAGCAGGTGCAGCACTGCGTGCTCGACACCGCCGATGTACAGATCGAGGCCACCCGGGTCTTTCGGGCCGTGCAGTTCCGGACGCGGACCCATCCAGTAGGCCTCGTTGTCCTTGTCGCACAGGGTGTCCTGATTGGTGGGGTCGATGTAGCGCAGCTGGTACCACGAGCTACCCGCCCACTGCGGCATCACGTTCGCGTCGCGGGTGTAGGTCTTCGGACCGTCACCGAGGTCGAGTTCGACGGTCATCCAGTCCGAGGCCTTGGCCAACGGCGGCGACGGCTCGCTGTCGGCGTCGTCGGGGTCGAACGAGACCGGCGCGTAGTCCTCGACCTCCGGGAGTTCCACCGGCAGCATCGATTCCGGCAGCGCGTGCGGCTGGCCGTCGGCGTCGTAGACGATGGGGAACGGCTCGCCCCAGTACCGCTGACGCGCGAACAGCCAGTCGCGCAGCTTGTACTGGATCTTGCCGGTGCCGACGCCGTCGGCCTCGAGGCGTTCGACGATCGCCGCTTTGGCGTCCTCGACGTTCTTGCCGTTCAGGAAGTCGGAGTTGACCAGCGGGCCGTCGCCGACGTAGGCCTCGGCCTGCACGTCGGTGTCGGAACCGATGACCTCGATGATCGGCAGGCCGAACACGGTGGCGAACTCGTGGTCGCGGGCGTCGTGCGCCGGGACCGCCATGATGGCGCCGGTGCCGTAACCCATGAGGACGTAGTCGGCGATGAAGACCGGAACCTGTTGTCCGTTCACCGGATTGACCGCGAAGGAGCCGGTGAAGACGCCGGTCTTCTCCTTGTTCTCCTGGCGTTCGAGATCCGACTTCGCCGCGATCGACGCGCGGTAGCCGGCGATGGCAGCTGCGGGATCGCTTGCGCCACCTGTCCACCGGTCGTCGGTGCCTTCCGGCCAGGCATCGGCGATGAGCGAGTCGACGAGCGGGTGCTCGGGGGCCAGCACCATGTAGGTGGCGCCGAACAGGGTGTCGGGGCGGGTGGTGAAGACCTCGATGTCGCCGACGCCGGGCGCGCTGAACCGGACCTGGGCACCGCGCGAGCGGCCGATCCAGTTGCGCTGCATGGTCTTGACCTTCTCCGGCCAGTCCAGCAGGTCCAGGTCGTCGAGCAGGCGGTCGGAGTATGCGGTGATCCGCATCATCCACTGCCGCAGGTGCTTCCGGAAGACCGGGAAGTTGCCGCGGTCGCTGCGACCGTCGGCGGTGACCTCCTCGTTGGCCAGCACGGTGCCCAGACCGGGGCACCAGTTGACCAGCGAGTCACTCAGGTAGACGAGGCGGTGGTCGTCGATCACCGAGGTGCGCTCGGCCGCAGTCAGATCCGACCAGGACTTCCCGGCGTGCTCACCGGTCAGTTCGCGGGTGCCGGCGGCGAACTCGTCGACCAGCTCGGAGATGCGTCGGGCCTTACCCTGATCGGCGTCAAACCAGGCGTTGTAGATCTGCAGGAAGATCCACTGCGTCCAGCGGTAGAAGTCGACGTCGGTGGTGGCGACGCGACGACGCTCGTCGTGGCCGAGTCCGAGGCGCCGGATCTGGCCGAGGTAGCGCTCGATGTTCTGCTCGGTCGTCGTTCGCGGGTGGGTACCGGTCTGGACCGCGTACTGTTCGGCCGGCAGACCGAATGAGTCGAAGCCCATCGTGTGCAGGACGTTCTTGCCGGTCATCCGCTGGTAGCGCGCGAAGACGTCGCTGGCGATGAAGCCCAGCGGGTGGCCGACGTGCAGACCCGCGCCCGAGGGGTAGGGGAACATGTCCTGGACGAACAGCTTGTCGGGTGCGTCGGCGCTGCCGCCGCCGAACGCGCTCAGGTCACCGGCCAGCGGTCCGACGGGGTTGGGCGCCTCGTAGGCACGCTCGTCGGACCAGGTCTGCTGCCAGCGCTGCTCGAGCTCGCCCGCAACCTCCGCGGTGTAGCGATGAGCGGTGGCGCCGGCGGAGCCGTTGGTGCTGGTGGTGTCGACTGAAGTCACCCGACCAGGGTAAATCCTGGGCCCGACCAGCCTGAAATCCGGTCAGCCCGTCACCCGCGACCGGAGAACACCTCTATGAGGTGCAGCTCACCGACGATGCTCGATTCGGTTGCACGGTGGACGCGGTCGTATGCTGTGGGTCGTGAATGCCCTGTCCGTCGCCGTTGCCGTGCTGCTCTTCGCGCTGGCCGGGCTCTGGGCCACGGTCGGGGTCCGCGGGCTCCGCGGCTCACTTCCTCGCAATCGCCGCTTCGGTGTCCGCACCGACGAGACCATGCGCTCCGACGAGGCCTTCCGCGTCGCCAACCGCGTCGCCGCACCGGGCACCATCGGGGCGAGTGTGATCCTCGTCCTCGGCGCCGTGGCCACCCTTGCCGTCGACGGCGGCTGGTCCATCCTCTTCGGCGTCGTCGCCCTGGTGGCCGCACTCGTCGTCATCGGCCTGGTGAGCGCCATCGGAGTTCGCGCCGCTGCCACCGTGCCGGCCGAGGACGCGGGTTGCTCGTGCTGCTCGGGTCACGACGAGGGTCACAGCCACGCCGAGCCCGCCGGGGAGCAGGGCACCTCCGAGCCCGCCGCCGACTGCGGCACCAGCAGCTGCGGTGCGTGCTCGCTGCGCGGCGTCTGCTCGAGCGACACCGCCCAGGCCTGACCTGGCCTGCGGCCGGCAGCTCTGACGTATGCGCACGCTCAAGAAACTTCTCGACCGCTCACCGATCGACGGATTCATCCTCGCGATCGTGGCCGCGGTCGTCGTCGCCGCCTTCCTCCCCGTCCGCGGTGCTGCCGGGGACGTGTTCGAGTGGGTCGTCATCATCGCTATCGGCGCCCTGTTCTTCCTCTACGGGACGCGGCTCCACCCGCGTGAGGCCCTCGAAGGTCTGAAGCACTGGCGACTCCACGTGACGATCCTGGCGTTCACGTTCGTGGCGTTCCCGATCATCGGTCTGGCCCTGAAGCCGGTCGTCGAGCCTCTGATCGGTTCCGACCTCTACGCCGGACTGTTGTTCCTGTGCCTCGTGCCGTCGACGGTGCAGTCGTCGATCGCGTTCACGTCCATCGCGAAGGGCAACATCGCCGGCGCGATCGTCAGCGCCTCCGCGTCGAACATCCTGGGCGTGTTCCTCACCCCGCTGCTCGTGGTCGCACTGATGCACAACACCGGCGACGGGAGCATAGACGCGACGTCGATCCTCAAGATCGTGGCGCAGATCCTGGTGCCGTTCGTGATCGGTCAGCTCGCTCGACCCTGGGTCGGCCCGTTCTTCGCCCGGCACGCCAAAATCACCAAGCTCGCCGACCGCAGCACCATCGTGCTGGTGGTCTACGTCGCGTTCAGCGAGGGCGTCGTCAACGGCATCTGGTCATCCGTCGACGCCGCACAGGTGATCGCCGTGGCGGTGATTTCGCTACTGCTCGTGCTGGTCATGCTCGTGGTCACCGGCTGGGTGCCGAAGAAACTCGGCTTCGACCGCGCCGACACCATCGCCATCCAGTTCTGCGGCACCAAGAAGAGCCTCGCCACCGGACTGCCGATGGCGACCGTCCTCTTTGCCGGCTCGACCGTCGGCCTCATCGTCCTACCGCTGATGATCTTCCATCAGATCCAGCTCATCATCTGCTCGTGGCTGGCCACGCGGTACGGACGTGAGGCGGAAGCGGTCGAGGCCACCAGCTGACCGGGGTTTCGACAGGCTCAACCGGCGGTCGGGATCGGCGTCGACAGCGGCAGGTTCACGAAGCTCGGGCGGTTCGGGTCGAGCTGGATGTGTTGCGGCTTCAGACCGGACTCGTTGAGCAACGGCCGCAACGGGAGGCCGCGCGGGAAGTTCATCGCGAACACGTCGACCCGCAGGCGGTGGCCCGGCTTCACGATCGCCTCGGTGGGCAGCAGACCGATGTCGATGCTGACCGGCCGCCCCGGCGCCACCCGTTGCCGCGTCGACAGGGTGAGGTTGTAGAACGGGTCGATCACGTCGCCGTTCGGGGCGAACTGCGAAGCCGCGCGGTCGTACCCGCGCAGCGATGACACCACCTGCCCGGAGGTGATGACCTTCGACGTGCCGTCCGGGGCGACGTCGTTGAGGGTTGCCGTCCAGTACCCATCCGTGGCGTCGAGCACGGTGTTCAGCCGGACATTCGAGTAACCGGACACGCTGCGCGTCGTCGTCAGCGGGGGAGTGGTGAACGACAGTGCGGCCCGTTCGGAGATCCGGGCGTCGTCGGAGCAGCCCGGGAAGATGGCCAGCGCGCCGGCCATCTGCTGCGCGGCGTCGCGGGAACACATGGGTGCGAGGCCGGGGGCGATGGTCATACGGGCGCGCGACTGTGGCGCCTTGGGGGTCAGGCTGCCGTCGCGGACCGCGTACGGGGCAGTGCCGCTACGACGGTCGCTCAGGTAGAGGCGCTGGCGTTCCATTCCGGCGCGCGGGAACTGTTGCGCGGTGATCCAGGAGTCGCCGACCTGCTTGAGATTCACCGGACCGTAGGAGTCGATGCCGTTGTCGATCCCCTTGAGCCACTTGTCGAACCACGCCTTCTGCAGGACGTCGAGCCGCGGCGGTGTGCCGGCCCGTCCCTGCTGACCGCCACCGATGGTGAGGTGGTAGCCATCGCCCATGATGAGCTGCTTCTTGCCCGGGGGGAGCGGGATCTTGTTGTACATGCGAACTTCGGAGTTGGTGAACAGGTCGAACCAACCGCCGTAGATGAACGTCGGCGTGGTGATCTTCTCGGCGCGGTCGAGCCAGGCCGTGCGCGGCCCGGAATCGGTCTCCAGCAACTCCTCGAGCTCCGGCGGCACCGACGCGATGTCGGGGGTGAAGAGGCCGGCGAGAAGCTGCGGGTAGAAGGTGAGCGGATCGGCGATCCGGTCGGCCAGCCACTTCCAGTCGAAGGTGCCGTTCAGCATCGACGCCACGTTCGGGACCATCTTGGTGGTGTTGACCAGCGTCAGCCATAGCGGGAGGAAGCCGACGCCGAGTGCGCCACCGGGCGCGACGATGTCGCGGATGAGATCGCCACCGGGTTCGACCGGGAAGATCGCCTTGAGCGCCTTCGGGTTCTTGTTGGCGGCCTGGATCTGGTTGATCGCCGAGTAGGAGACACCCGACATGCCGACCTTGCCGTTGGACCACCGCTGCTTCGACGCCCAGTCGATGACCTCGACGGTGTCACGCTGCTCGCGGTCCTGGAAGACATCCCACTTGCCCTGGGAGAAGCCGGTGCCGCGCACGTCGACGACGACCTGCGTGTAACCGCTGCGGACGAGGTCGAAGTCGACGAGGAAGGTCTTGGCGCCGCCGTCACGGATGGTGTGGGCGATGTCGTTGATGCCGTCGATCGGGGTGCCCGACAGGTTGATCGACCGGGCGAGTTGCAGGAGAAACGGTTCGAGCACCGGATGCTGGGTGACCGCCGAACCGATCGAGCTGACCAGCTTGGTGTACGGGGTCATGTTGACGATGACCGGCGTCTTGGTCGACGTCGGACGTTCGCGGGCGTCTGCAGGCCGGTAGACGTTCGCCCGCAGCACGGTGCCGTCGCTCATCCGGATCGGCACGTCCCAGCTGACATTCACGCCGGCATAGGGTTGCGGTCCGTCGTGGCTCGCGGCCCAACGCGCTGCCGCCGCCCCGCCCGTCGGTCCGCTCGGTGCGGCGCCCGCGACGACGGTCGGCGCGACCAACACTGCGACGAGTGCGATCACCCCCGCCAGCAGACGAACACTCTTCGACGACCCGCCCATACACACCCCCGCGTGTGATTCGCCCCGCCGACGGCTGAGCGTCGTCGCGGCGATACCTGATCAAGCGATCACAACTTAGCATCGAGGGTGAGGTAGGTCACCGCTGGTTGTGCTCGATTGCCACGGGCGGGGTTGGGAGATCTTGTCGCGGGGGCTTCGTGGCTCGTCGCTGGCGCTCCTCGCACCTCAGGCAGCAGATGGGGACCGCCGTGCGCTCCTCGCACCTCAGGCAGCAGGTGGAGACCGCCGTGCGCTCCTCGCACCTCAGGGAGCAGGGGTACAGCTCAGTTGAGGCTGAGATCGATCGGGTGCGTCGCGAGAAGCGGCATCGGCCACGGCTGGCGGCGGAGGATGTCGAACCAGACGTCGACGCCGGGCGGGGCGAGCAGGTCGCGGGGGAGGGCCGAGGCGAGCATCCAGCTGTCCTGGTCGAGTTCGTCGTCGAGCTGACCGATTCCCCATCCGCTGTACCCGGCGAAGATGCGCACTCCCTCGAGCACCTCGGACAGCGACTCGGGGTCGGCGTCGAGGTCGACGAGGACGACCCGACCGTCGACGGGTCGGAGGGCGGGATGGTCGTCGACGTCGAAGCCGTGCTTCATCACGCCGAGGCACAGGGCGGCATCCTGCTTGACCGGTCCGCCGACGTAGAGCGCGCGGGGTGAGGCCGCGATGTCGGTCCATTGCGGCAGCAGGTTGTGCACCGCGGTCTGGCTCATGCGGTTGAGGATGACGCCGAGACTGCCGGCCTCGTTGTGTTCGATGACGTAGATGACCGTGCGCGCGAAGGTCGGTTCGATGAGATCGGTCGACGCGATCAACGCGGTGCCGGGACGGACACGGTGGGTGGGATCGGCATCCCACGGGACACCGGGCATGCGGCCACTGTCACCGCTGCCCGCCGAGGGATCCCCGGGGCGGAATTCCGGTGTGGGATCGTCTGCGTCGTCACCGCCGGCCACTCAGCCATCATCGCACGTCCGTCGAGTCCCGGGGTCGGCACAGCCGAGGGAGCTCACCCCGTCGGTGAGTACGCTTGAACGGGTGAACAGCACCGAGGTGAGCCACCGCCGCGGGTGGTCGGTGTTCCTCGATTCGCTCCGTCACTCACCGGGTCTGGGACGGTTGCTGTTCGTCCGTCTCTCGAGTCAGGTCACGGACGGGATCTTCCAGGCGGCACTCGTCGGGAGCATCCTCTTCAACCCCGAACGCCACGCGGATCCACTGGCCGTCGCGGGCGGTCTCGCGGTGCTGCTGCTGCCCTATTCGCTCATCGGCCCGTTCGCCGGGGCGTTGCTCGATCACTGGGACCGACGCAATGTGCTGCTCTACGCGAACCTGTTGCGCGGCGCCATCATCGGACTCGTCGCGATCGCGGTCGCATCCGGTGCACCCGACCTCGTGGTGCTGATCTCGGCGCTCGCCGCCACGGGCGCGAGTCGGTTCGTGGCCGCAGGTCTGTCCGCCGGGCTCCCGCACGTGGCCAAACGCGAGGTGATCGTGGCCATCAACGCGTTGTTCACGACGCTCGGCGGCGCGATGCTCAGCGTCGGCCTCGGTATCACGCTGGGCCTGCGAGCCATCTTCGGCGACGACAACTCGGGCAGTGCGCTCACCATGCTGGCCGGCATCGTGCTGGCCGTCGTATCCGGCGGTCTCGCACACGGATTCCGGCCGTTACAACTGGGTCCCGACGAACCCGACGATCCGGGCAGGTCGGCGTTCCACGCGGTCTCGGTCGGCCTGTGGCACGGCGCCCGGGCCGTGGCGTCTCATAAGACGGTGGCGGCCGCACTGTCGGCCATCGGCGCCCACCGCCTGGTGTTCGGCATGAACACCCTCATGATCCTCGTGCTGACCCGGCAGATGGGACCGGGCGACGGGCTCGATCGCGTCAGCCTCGTCATCGGCTTCACCGGGGCCGGCGCCCTCCTGGCCGCGGTGATCACCCCGATCGCGGTGGGACGCGTCGGGCGGTACGTGACCCTGATGTGCGCGCTGGGCGTCGGAGCCGTCGCCGAGGTGACCGTCCTGGGGTTCCACTTCGCGGTGATCTGCGGGTCGGCCTTTGTGCTCGGCCTGATCGGTCAGGTCGCCAAGCTGTGCGGCGACGTCGCAATGCAGGTCGACGTCGGCGACGCGGTACGCGGTCAGGTCTTCTCCGTGCAGGACGCGGTCTTCAACATGGCCTACGTCGGCGCGGTCACCGTGGCGGCGCTGGCCATCCCCGTCGGCGGTCATGCCACCGTGCTCGTCGTCCTCGGTGTGGTCATCTACCTGGTCGGCATGGTGGCGGTCCGCGCCTTGTACAACCGCGCCGAGGTGACCGGCGAACCCGCCGCCGGACAGCAGGCGGTCACCGACCCCGCCGCGTGAACCGCGGATCGCGCTTCTCGTAGGCCGCGTCGGCCACCCCGTCCCCGTTCAGGTCCACGAGCACCGTGTCCGACACTCCGTCCCCGTCGGCGTCGACATACAGACGCTCGGCCGTGAGCCGACCTCCCTTCTCCGCGCCCACCAGCTCGATGTCGGTGACCCCGTCCCTGTCGAGATCGAGGTTCAGGGCTCTCTCGCCCGACCCGTCGCCGGGCGCGGGGGAACGGGCGTCGGGTTCACCACCCGTGGCGGCGGGATCGGCGGCCCGATCCCACAACCCGGCACCCGAGTCGCGGTAGAAGGCATCCGGATCGCCGTCGTCGTCGGTGTCGAGCGCCGCCACGTCGGCGATGCCATCGGCGTCGGTGTCCCACATCGCGTCGTCCCGACGGCCGTCACCGTCGAAGTCGAGGCTGACCGCGTCGGGCCCGGAATCGCCGAGAACGGCGTCGGCAGGGGAGGACCAGCGGGTCGTCGAACCGTCGCCGGGCCCGAAGAAATACTCGATCACCGGGTCCATGCGTTCTTGGACGCATGGACCACCCCGGGCGGTTCCATCGATCCCATGCCACATCGCCCCCGGCGTGTGACCGGGCCCGTCCGTACCCGGTAGGTTGAGGCCCTATGTACGTCAGCGACCTCGGCGAGCAATGGCATGCAGCGCGGCTGAAACCCGCCCTCGCGCATCTCGACTCCGCATCCGCCGGACGGTCGTCGTACGGCGTGATCGGTGCGATGACCGCCCATCTGTGGCGTGAGACCGAACGCGGCTCCTATGTGGCCGCCGACGACCGTGCCGAGGAAATCGCCCGCGACACACGCAATCTGGCCGCCCTGATCGGGCACACCCCGGACGAGATCATCTTCCGCGAGAGCGCCCGCGCGGCCCTGCGTGCCCTGCTCACCAACTGGAGTCTCCCCGTCACCTCGACGGTGTGGGTGGCGAAGAACGAGTTCGGCCCCAACCTCGAGGAGTTCGAACGTCGCGGTTACGCCGTCCGCACGATGCCCGACGCCGACGTCTACGGCCACGTCGACACCGATGCACTCGAGAACATGCTGCAGTTCGAGCAGCCCGACTTCATCCACATCTGCCACATCGGGTCGATGTCGGGTGCGGTACAGCCGGTCGCGCGGATCGTCGAACTCGCCCACCGCGTCGGCGTACCGGTGGTCGTCGACATGGCCCAGTCGGTCGGACATGTACCCACCGTGACCGGCGCCGACGTCGTCTACGGCACCAGCCGCAAATGGCTGACCGGCCCGCGCGGTGTGGGGTTCGTCGCGGTACGCCGAGACTCCCTGCGACCGGTCGAGATCGACGGATCCGACGCGTTCATCGCCGGCCGACTCGGCCTCGGCATCGCAGTTCGCGAGCTGCTCGACATCGGGCAGCAGCGGGTCTTCCGCGAACTGGCGACGATCGGCAGGGTCACCCGCGAGCGTCTGCACGGCATCGCGAGCTGGGAGGTCGTCGAACCGCTCGACGAGCCGTCGGCGATCGTCACCCTCGCGCCGCCGCCCGGGTGGCAGTTCGAGGACGTCGCCGCCGCGCGGGAGAAGCTGCTCTCCCTCGGCCTCCTGGTCACCGCGGCCGACACCTGGCGCGCACCCCTGGCCACCGAGACCCCGGTCCTACGCCTCAGCCCGCATCTCGACGTGCAGCGCGAAGACCTCGACCGTCTCGCAGATGCGTTGCGCACCATGGGTTACTGAGGGTTTCGATACGGCTCGTCGCTGCGCTCCTCGCCTACTCAACCGGCGGTAATGGGTTTCGATACGGCTCGTCGCTGCGCTCCTCGCCTACTCAACCGGCGGTAAGGGACTCCGTCGCTGCGCTCCTCGCCTACTCAACCGGCGGTAACCTCTGCGCCTACTCAACCGGCGGTAAGGGGTTCCGTCGGCGGTACTCAACCGGCGGTGGGGAGCACCTGCGTCACGATCTTCTCGATCTCCGGTCGGGCCAGGTCGGCGTCCCGCTGGACCAGGCCGATGCGTGTCCGCCGATGTAGGACGTCGTCGACGTCGACCGCGCCTTCGTGGGTGACCGCGAACTCGATCTCGGCGCGGGTGACGTCGATGCCGGGGGCGATCGGATCCAGTGGCCGGTCCACCGTGGCCGTCTCGACAACCGTCGGCGCCTCGCCGCCGAAGCGCGCCACCAGTGACGCCGGGAGACCCTGTTCGCGTTGGTCGCGCAAGGCTCCGACCAGCGCGGTCGTGGTGGTGACACATTCACCCGCGGTCAGATCGGTGGTGGCCAGCGCGGCGTCGACCGCGTCCTCCGCCATCCGACGGTAGGTCGTGAGCTTGCCGCCGAGTACGGTCACCAGTCCATCGCCGCGGACCCGGATGTGGTGCCGGCGCGAGACATCGGCGAGGCCGTCGGACTCGGCACCGGCGGTCCCGCGCTCGTCGACGAGCGGCCGCAGTCCGGCGTAGACGCCGATGATGTCGGAGCGGTCGAGGGGTCGGGTCAGGGCGGGGTTGATCGCGTCGAGCAGGAAGTCGATCTCGGAGTCGTCGGGGGTCGGGACGTCGGGGATCGTGCCCGGCGCCGCGACGTCGGTGATCCCGATGTAGACCCGACCCAACTGTGCGGGCAACGCGAAGACGAACCGGGACAACGACTTTCCGACCGGAACGGTCAACGCGGCGGTCGGGTTGCCCAGGGTGGCCGCGTCGACGACGAGGTGTGTTCCGCGGCTGGGCTGGACGGCGATCGAGTCGTCGACCGAGCCGGACCAGACACCGGTGGCGTTCACGACCATCCGCGCGCCGACGTCGAAGCTCTCACCCGTGAACACATCGGTGAGCGTGGCGCCGCGACCGTCGACCCGGTCGGCACGGGTGTAGGTACAGATCAACGCGCCGTAGGCGGCGGCGGTGCGCGCCACGGCGACGACGAGCCGCGCGTCGTCGACCAGCTGCCCGTCGGTGGTCGAGATCCCGCCGCGGAGTCCGACCGGGGACAGCGTCGGGCAGCGGCCCAGGGTCTCCATGACCGACAACCGCGACGGCGGAGGCAACAACGCGCTCGGCGTTCCGGCGTTGCGGCGCAACAGATCCGCCGCACGCATCCCGACGCGCAGCACCGAGCTCTGCCGTTCGCCGCGGTCGGGGAGGATCTGCCGGAGGGGTGATATCAGGTGCGGTGCAATGGATGTCATCAGGTGATGGCGTTCGACGGCGCTCTCCCGGGCGATCCGGAGGTCGCCCTTGGCGAGGTACCGGAGGCCACCGTGGACGAGCTTGCTGCTCCACCGGGAGGTACCGGTGGCCAGGTCGCCCTGCTCGACGAGAGCGACGCGCAGGCCGCGGGTGGCGGCATCGAGGGCAACTCCGACGCCGGTGATCCCGCCACCGACGACCAGCAGATCGAGGGGCTCGGTACACGAGGCCATCGAATCGAGAGCACGACGTCGGGTACGCACGGACAGAGTGGCCATCAGATGGACTCCCTCATGGCGTCGGCCGCAGGTAGCCGACGATGACGTCGTGGAGTTCGGCTCTCCAGCCCTCGGCGAGGATGTCCGACACCAGCGCCCCCGACTGCAGGAAGCCCTGCGCGATCAGCAGCACCATCGACGCCATCCGTTTGGCGTCACCGGTCCGCACCTGCTTGCACCCCTGTCCCTGGGCCAGCATGTCCGCCAGCAGCGCGAGCACACCCTGCTGACTGGTACCGAGTCGTTCGAAGACGTAGGGCGCCATGAAGTCCCGCTGCTCGCGCCACAGCAACGAGATGAGATCGCTGTCGCGCAGTGCCCCGACCACCGTCACCACCTGATCGGCCAATGCGTCGAGGTCCTGCGGCTCGCCGCGCTCACCGAGCACGTTATCGACGATGGTGAGAACCTCGCGGGTGAGCAGGTCGCGGATGATCTCGGAGATGTCGGGCCAACGTCGATAAACGGTGGGACGACTCACCCCGGCCTGTCGGGCGACCTCGGAGACGGTCACCTTGCGGCCGTCGCTGCGCAGCAGGCAGACCCTGGCCGCGTCCAGAACGAGATCCCCGATCTCCTCGTTACGGATTGACATGATGTGTAACACTGTAACGGATCACACCATCGGCGGGGGGCCGACCAGATGACCATCCGACACGTCACCATCGTCGCCAGTCCGTACGCACGCCACGGAGCCGGACTGCACGTGGCGCACGACGCCGCCGACCTCCTGAAAGCACAGAACGTCGAGGTCGAGATCATCATCGGCGAGGACATGGCCGATGCCGCCGATCTCGCCGGAAAGGCAGCCCGCGGCGACACCGACGTGTTGGCCGTCGCGGGCGGCGACGGCACCATCCGGCTCGCGGTCGAGGCCAGCATCGGTTCGGGCAAGCCCCTCGCCGTCATCCCCGCCGGCAGCGGCAACGACTTCGCCCGCAACCTGCACATCCCGCTCGAGACCGCCGACGCCGTCCAGGTGATCCTCGACGGCCACCGCCGGCCCGTCGACCTGGGCCGCGTCAGCTTCCCCGACGGCCGGCACGCCCTGTTCGGCACGGTCGCCGCCACCGGCTTCGACGCCGCGGTGACCGCGCGCGCCATCGACATGCGCTGGCCGCGGGGACAGTCGCGCTACACGATCGCCGCATTGTTCGAGCTCATCGCCCTGCGGTCGCGGCACTACCAGGTGCGCGTCGACGACGAGACCGCCGAGGCCGACCTCGTCTTCGCCGCGATCGGGAACACCACGTCCTACGGCGGCGGCATGAAGATCACCCCGAACGCATCGGTGTCCGACGGGCTTCTCGATGTCACGCTCGCGAAGAATCCGCCGCGGTTCGCCCGGCCGACGCTCGCCCGCGTCTTCCCGAAGGTGTTCACCGGAACGCACGTCGACCATCCGCTGGTGCAGACGATGCGCGGCGCCGAGGTCGAGCTCTACTGCGATCCGCTGGCACTGGTGTCCGTCGACGGTGATCTCGTCGGTGAACTGCCCGCGGTCTTCGAAGCCGTACCGCACGCCATCGAGGTCTTCGCGCCTCCGACGCCGAGCTGACGGGGACCTGACTTCTCGCCCCGCCTACTTCTCTTTGCGCCTACTTGTCGCCGCGTGCTGCCCACCACTCGCGAAGCGCCTGTTCGGCCTCCTCGTGGCTGAGCGGTCCGCGGTCCAGCCGCAGTTCCTTCAGGTACCGCCAGGCCTGGCCGACAATCGGGCCGGGTGGCACGCCGAGCATCTCCATGATCGCGTTGCCGTCGAGGTCGGGCCGGACCTTCTCCAGATCCTCCGCTTCCTTGAGGGCCGCGATCCGCTGTTCGAGGTTGTCGTAGTTCTGCTGCAGCCGGCGGGCGCGCCGCTTGTTGCGCGTCGTGCAGTCGGCTCGCACCAGCTTGTTGAGCCGGTCGAGCAGGGGACCGGCGTCGTTGACGTAGCGCCGCACGGCCGAGTCGGTCCAGGCGCCGTCGCCGTACCCGTGGAACCGCAGATGCAGGAACACCAGGTCCGCGACGTCGGACACCACGGCTTTCGGGTACTTCAGTGCCCGCATCCGCTTGCGGACCATCTTGGCGCCGACCACCTCGTGGTGGTGGAAGCTCACCCCTCCGCCGGGTTCGTGGCGTCGGGTAGCGGGCTTGCCGATGTCGTGCAGGAGGGCCGCCCAACGCAGGACGAGGTCCGGATCGCCGTCCTCGAGGTCGATCGCCTGCTTCAGCACGGTCAATGAGTGCTGGTAGACGTCCTTGTGCTGGTGGTGCTCGTCGATGGTGAGCTTCATCCCGGGGATCTCGGGCATCACCCGTTCGGCCAGACCGGTCTCGACCATCGCGTCGATCGCGTCCAGGGGGAACTCCCCGCAGATGAGCTTGTCCAGCTCGGCGCGGACACGTTCGGCAGTGATGCGGTCGATCTCGCCGTTCATCTCGGTGATCGCCTGCCACACACGGGGCGCGAGCCGGAATCCGAGCTGGGAGATGAAGCGGACGGCACGCAGCATGCGCAGCGGGTCGTCGCCGAAGGACTGTTCCGGTGTCGCCGGGGTGTCGATGACCCCGGCCAGCAACGCGGACATGCCGTCGAGCGGATCGCAGAAGTCCTCGGCGCCCTTCGCACCGATACGTACGGCCATCGCGTTGACCGTGAAGTCCCGGCGGATCAGGTCGTCGTCGAGGGTCTCCCCGAAGGTGACCTCGGGATTCCGGCTGACCTGGTCGTAGCTGTCGGCACGGAAGGTGGTGATCTCGATCTGGTGCTCACCCTTGCGGATGCCGACCGTGCCGAACTCGATACCGACATCCCAGAAGGCGTCGGCCCATCCCTTGAGCAGGCGGGACACCTCTTCGGGACGGGCATCCGTGGTGAAGTCCAGGTCGTTGCCCAGCCGGCCCAGAACCGCATCGCGGACCGAGCCGCCGACCAGGTACAACTCGTGACCGGCCGACGCGAACAGCTCCCCGAGGGGAGCCAGGACGTCGTCGAGCTCCCGGAGCGCTATCGCCGCTGCAGCGAGCAGCCGCGTCTTGCGGTCCGGATCCGACACCGTCGGCCGTACATCCGACGGAGAAGAGTCATTCACGGCTTGCCACCCTACCGTCGTCGCCCGCGGCTTCGACGCCGTGGAGGAGCCCGGACCACGGGCCGAGTCGTGGCCACCTGTCGATATCCGTCGTACACCGTGTCCGCGCGTTCCGTCGCCGGTGTCGACATCCTCTGCGCACTACGAGGCGTCCGGGCAAACTGCAGGTGACCAGCCGCTAGCATCGTGGAGTGTCCACCGATTCCTCGACCAACCCTTCAGACGTCAGCGACGTCTCGTCGGGTTCGCATGGGGACGGCGGCGGACAAGCAGGTCAGAACCCCGCCGGTCAGGGGCGTCGCACCCGGCGCGGTCGCCGGCGGCGAGGTCGACGCAAGGGCGACGGTCGCGGAACCACATCGCACAACAGCGGCGGTCACGCCGCCGCCGGCCACAAGCAGTCCGGTTCCAAGCAGAACGGGCCGAAACAGAACGGCCACAAACCGGGTACCCACAAGCAGCACAACCCGGCCACCTCACCGGCGCCGTCGACCGGGCGGCCCACGCCGAACGATCTCGTCCGCGCCCGCACCGCCGATCCCGCCTGTCCCGACCCCGTCGAGGCCGAACCGGTGGAGAAGCTCCCCGTCGACCCCGACCGAGCCCGGCCGAAGGTCACACCGCCGAAGCCCTCCGACATGGCCACGGTCACGGCGACCATCACCACCAAGGGCCTGACCCAGGCGACGGGCAAAGCCGGCAAGGGTCGACGCCGCTCCGCACGGGCGGATCGCACCGCCGACCGGTCCAACGACCGCACTCCCACCGACAAGCTCCGGACCGTGCGCGAGACCTCGGCCGGTGGACTCGTCATCTCCGACCTCGGTCTGCCGATCGACGAGCTGTCCGCCGCACTGATCGGTCGGGTGGATCGCCGCGGCCGGATGATGTGGTCGCTGCCCAAGGGTCACATCGAGACCGGTGAGACCGCCGAGCAGACCGCGATCCGCGAGGTCGAGGAGGAGACCGGCATCCTGGGCACGGTCGTGGCACCGCTGGGCAAGATCGACTACTGGTTCGTGAGCGAGGGTCGTCGGATCCACAAGACCGTGCACCACTACCTTCTGCGTTGTGTAGGCGGTGAATTGTCCGACGCGGACTACGAAGTCAGCGAGGTGGCCTGGGTGCCGTTGCACGAGTTGCCGCGTCGCCTCACGTACTCTGACGAGCGACGACTCGCCCGGATGGCCCGTGGCGTGATCGCCGATCTCGCCGCCGACCCGACCCGACTCGCCCAGTCCGAGGCCGACAGCATCCGCACCGAACCCAACGCCTATGAGAAAGCCGCCGCAGCGCGCAATCAGCGCCGCAACGAGCCCCCGCCCCCGGCTCGTCCGCGCCGGCGACGACGCCGTCCCCGACGGCCCGCGGCCGGCGATGGCTGAGGCGCGCCTGTTGCCCGACCGGTCCGGTCCGTTCTCTCGTCCTTCTCTCCGCCGATCCGAGCGACGCCATGATCGTCGCGACGGGATCATCGATCCGCGGCGGGTGCAGGTCGTGACCGCGTTGGCGGCGGTGCTGGGGGTCGCCGCACTGCTGTTGCTGCCGGGGGTCGCCGCACCGGCGTCCGCCGTGCCCGAGACGAGTGCCACCGGGGCGGACCCCGCTCAGCAGTCGTCGCCGCGTTTCGCACGCATCGTCATCGACTCGATGACCCCGTCGATCGTGACCACCACCAGCAGGCCGCTGGTGACGGTGAGCGGTCGCGTCGACAACATCGGCGACCGCTCGATCAGCAACCTGTCCATCCGCCTCGAGCGCGGTGATCCCGTTTCGTCGGCCTCCGGGTTGCGCACCCAACTCGCCGACGACGATCCCGCGGTGGCCGTCGCCGGTCCGTTCGAGTCGCTCAGCGAGTCCCTCGAGCCGGGGGAGAGCGTCGGCTTCCGGATGTCGATGGCGCTGTCCGCCGGTTCCGGGCCCGACGGCCAGGGGCTCGGCATCTCCGAGACAGGCGTCTACCCGATGCAGGTCAACGTCAACGGCACCCCCGACTACGGCAACCCGGCCCAGGTCGCCGGCTCGCGCATGCTGCTGCCGGTGCTGTCGCTGCCGCCCGACGAGAACCGTGCCCGCGGCTACGTCGATCCGAGTTCCGACGTGACCGATTCGCCGTCGGTACCCGGGCTCGGTCCCGACGGTTCGGTCTCGGCGGATCTGGCCAGCCCGGCGCGGATGACCATGCTGTGGCCGATGGCCGCGCCGCCGCAGCTCGCGCCCGGTGTCCTCGGCGGCAACACCGAACCCGTCCGGCTCATCAACGAGGACATGGCGCGGTCGCTCGACACCGGCGGGCGGCTGAACGAACTGTTGAAGTCACTGCAGAAGGTGGTGGGCACGCCACCGCGCGAGGAGTCGGGACCGCCGTCCTCCGAACCCCCGGCGGAGAGTCCCGCCGAACCGGCGCCGGCCGCGATGCCCGGCTCCGAGAAGCTCGCCGAGAGCATGTGCCTGGCCATCGACCCCGACCTGGTCGTGACCGTGCGCGCGATGTCCCTCGGCTACGAGGTGTCGACGAACCCGGCCGACCCGACCTCGGCCGCTCGGCCGGGCAACGGATCCGAGATCGCCGGACGCTGGCTCGATGACCTGCGGTGGACTGCCGGCCGAATGTGCGTCGTGGCGTTGCCGTTCGCGCAGGCCGACCTGACGTCCCTCGCGCGGATCGGCAACACCGGACTCACCGAGGCCGCCCTCCGCAAGCCCGCCGACATCATCGACGCGATCCTGGGCGTGCGCAGCGTGCGCGGCCTGTCGGTGCCCGCGCTCGGCGCCATCGACGACGCCGGTGCGGACGCCCTGGCCGAAGCCGCTGTCACCTCGGTTGCGCTCGCGTCGAACTCGGTCGCCCCCACCGGCCGTCGCGACGACACCGGTCGGTACCGGGTCGGCCGTCTCACCGCCCAGACCTTCGACGCACCCATCACGGCGTCGCTCGCCGCGATCGGCATCGCACCGAGCACCCCGGCCCTCACCCCGGACTCCCAGCAGGTCGACCTCACCGACGAGTCGACCGGCAGCCGTCGCCAGAGTGCGATCGCCGCGCTGGCCTACCCGGCGATCGCCGCGCCGCAACCCGGCTCGGCCGACGACGCCGGCCCCCGGAATCCGGTGGTCGGGCGGTCGGCGTTCCTCGTCCCCCCGACCTACTGGTCCCCGTCGGTCGCGGATTCCGACGCGCTCTTCGCGACCGCGCGCCTGCTGCTCGAGTCCGGCGCCGCGACCCCGACACCCCTGCCGTCCCTCGTGCAGGAACTGAACACCACCCGCGCCACCGGCCGCCTGACCAACCCGCCGGGGGTGGGGCCGGTCGGCCGCATCGGATCCGTGCTCACCTCGCAGGCGACCGCCGCCATCCGTCGCAACGTCGAGGACAGCTGGCAGTTCGAGGGCGCGCTGGTCCGCTCGGCCGATGTCGCGGCCACCCCGGAGCGGTACATGTCGCCGCTGCGCGAGGACCAGCTGCGCGCCATCAGGTCCCCTGACGTCGAGGGATCCGCCGTCTATACGCACCTGCGACGGCTGCAGGAGGAGCGCATCGACGCCGTGGCGTCGACCCTGCACCGCCTCGGGCAGTCCGTCACGATCCTCGACCCCGGCGGCCGGTACACCCTGGCCTCCGAACGCAGCCCGGTACTGCTCGCGGTGCGCAACGACCTCGCCCTGCCGGTCCGGGCCCGCCTGACCACGTCCGCGCCCGAGGGCGTCGAGATCGGGGATCTCGGGGTGATCGAGATCCCCGCCCGCGGAACCCGGCAGATCCAGCTCCCCACACGCGGCGAGACCTCCGAGGCCATCACCATCGACATCCGGCTGGCCACGGTCACCGGCGTGCCCCTCGGCCAGCCGATCACCTTGCAGGTGCACACCAACGCCTACGGGAAGCCGCTGTTCTACATCACCATCGTCGCCGGCGTGGCGCTCGTGCTGCTGACCGCACGCAGGCTGTGGCACCGATTCCGCGGTCAGCCCGACCCCGCCGACGCCGACCGGCCCGAACCCGACGAACTCGAGCGGATGCTGGCGGGAAGCGGCTATCAGGAGCGACGCCGTACCCTGCAAGGCGAGGGTCGGCCACCCGGCGAGGAGCCGGAAGACCACCCGCACGACCCCTGATCGAGCACTGAACGAGGACGGCGAAACAACACGTGAACTGGAACGACGTGCCGCGCGAACCGCGGCCGGGAACACCCGGTGCGGTGCCTCCCCAGCGTCCGGATCGCGCCGCGCCCCGCCGGATCCCGCCCGGCTCCGGCCCCGTCCCGCCGCCACCACGTCCCGGCCGGCCGGTCCCGCCGCCGCCCGCCCACGGCGCCCGTCATGCCCAGGGCCCCGTACGCGGTGGTGTGCGCGTCGACGCCCCGCCGGCCCGACCCGGACGCCTCGACGCGGCCGGGTACCACGAACGACACAGCGGCGAGACGGACGCCGTCAACACCGGGTCGTCGAAGAAGGTGACCGCCGACGACTCGTCGTCGACCGGTCTGGCACGCGACTCCGACTCGAGCATCCTGCGAACCAGCGGCTCGATCGCGATCGCGACCCTCTTCAGTCGCATCACCGGCTTCATGCGCACCGTTCTGATCCTGGCGATGCTCGGTTCGGGCATCGCCTCGGCGTTCCAGGCCGCCGACGTGCTGCCGAACATGATCGCCGAGGTCGTGTTGGGCGCCGTGCTGACGGCCATCGTCATCCCGCTGCTCGCCCGGGCCGAGGCCGAGGACGAAGACGGTGGTCAGGGCTTTCTCAACCGAATCTTCACGATCACCGTGGTGGTGCTCGGCTCGGCGACGGTTCTGGCCGTCATCGCCGCGCCACTGCTGACCTACCTGAATCTCGGTGACGGGCAGGTCAACCGGGACCTGTCCACCCACCTCGCCTATCTGCTGCTGCCCGAGATCCTGTTCTACGGGCTCTCCGCACTGTTCATCGCGGTACTCAACCTGCGCGGTCTGTTCAAACCGGGTGCCTGGGCACCGGTCCTGAACAACGTCGTCCAGATCACGACGCTCGTGCTGTACGCACTCGTGCCCGGCGAGATCACGCTCAACCCGGTCCGCATGAGCGATCCGCAGCTGCTCGTCCTGGGTATCGGCTGCACCCTCGGCGTGGTGCTGCAGGCGATGGTCCTGGTGCCGTTCCTGCGCAAGGCGGGGGTGCATCTCAAGCTGGAATGGGGCATCGACGCCCGGTTGCGTCAGTTCGGCAACATGGCGCTGGCGATCGTCGCCTACGTCGCCCTGCTGCAGGTCGGTCTCATCGCGACCTACCGGATCGCCGCCTCCGCCGAGGAGTCCGGCGTCAGCATCTACTTCACCCACTGGCAGTTGCTGCAGCTGCCCTACGGCGTGCTCGGCGTGACCATCCTGACCGCGATCATGCCGCGATTGTCGCGTAACGCAGCCGCCGACGACACGAAGGCCGTGGTCGACGACCTGTCGCTGGCCACGCGCCTGACCATGGTCGCACTGGTTCCGGTCGTGTCGTTCATGACCTTCTTCGGGCCGGCGATCGCCATCGCGGTGTTCAACTTCGGCCGGTTCGACGCCGCCGACGCCTCCCAGTTGGGCTCGGTGCTCGCCTGGGGTGCGTTCACGCTCATCCCGTATTCGATGACCCTAGTCCAGTTGCGCGTCTTCTACGCCCGGGAGGACGCCTGGACCCCGACCTTCATCGCGCTCGGCATCACCGTGGTCAAGGTGACGTCGTCGTATATGGGTCCTGTTCTGTTCGACGACCCGTCGAATGTCGTGCGGTGGCTCGCCCTGTCCAACGGGCTCGGCTACCTGGTCGGCGCCATCGTCGGCCACTACCTGCTCCGCAGCCGCCTGCGCGGCGCACGACTGACGAACGTCGCCCGCACCACGCTGGTCACGTTCGCAGTCTCCCTGAGCGTCTCGGCGGTCGTCTGGGCCGTGGCCAAGATGTCCGACCTCGACCACATGATCGGGTGGCTCGGCAAGGTCGGATCGCTGTTGTACCTGATCCTGACGGCGGTCGTCGTGCTGGCGGTGACCTATGCGGGTCTGGCCGCCGCACGGGTACCGGACGTGGTCGCGATCGGCAACTCGGTGCGTCGCCTCCTCGGCCGGTTCATCCCGGCTCTCGCGCCGCCCGCGGAGCCCGAACGCGAACAGTCCCCGGCGATCACAGTTCAGTTTCCGCGCGTCTCTGCGGACGAATCGCTCCCGTACTCTGGTCAGGTACAAGTGCTGCGCCGCTTCGACAGGGGCACCGCGACGTGGCAGTCCTACTCCGTGCACACCGGCGGCGCGATCGGCGCCGGCCGGGGAGCACGTCCCATCCCAGAGCGCGCACCGGTTCCGCGCGACATCAGATACCGGAGGAAAGGAGTCCGTCGCGTGAGTGACAGCGAGATCGACACGAGTGCACCCACCGGGTCGCCCGTCGAATCCGGCCCCGGCGAATCCCATTCCGCCGAACCGCAGACTCCCTCCACGTCCACTCACGGCCAGACTCCCGACGCGCCGGCCGCTGCCCCCACCCCGGAGGCCGTCCGTCGACGCGGCCCGCGCCTGATCCCGGGCGCCGCGGTCGCCGGTGGTCGATACCGGCTCCTCGAGCAGCACGGCGGCACCCGCGGTCTGCAGTTCTGGCGCGCCCAGGACATCAACCTCGATCGTGAGGTCGCACTGACCTTCGTCGACGCGGACCAGCTCGCGCCGCCACTCGAGCGCGGACAGGCCATCAAGGCGACCGACCAGGGACCCCAGGCCGTCCTCTCGCGCACCCTGCGCCTCGGCCAGATCACCTCCGACGGCGTGGCCCGCGTGCTCGACGTGGTGCGTGGCTCCTCCGGCGGCATCGTCGTCGCCGAATGGGTGCCCGGTTCGTCGCTGGCCGACGTCGCCCGGTCCGAGCCGTCCCCGATCGGCGCCGCCCGAGCCGTGCGCTCGCTGGCCGCGGCCGCCGAGATCGCCCACCGGTCCGGTGGCGCACTGTCGATCGACCATCCCGACCGCATCCGCATCAGCCACGACGGCAACGCGGTCCTCGCCTTCCCGGGCACCCTCGCCGGGGACGACAAGGCCTCCGACGTGCGTGGACTCGGTGCGGTGCTCTACGCACTGCTGCTGAACCGGTGGACCCTCGATCCCGAGAACGGGTCGCGGCTCGTCACCACAGACGACGTCACCGATCCGATCGGTGGCATCCCGGTGGCGGCACCGGGGGAGAACGGTCAGCCCCTGGAACCGCGGGCGGCGAAGCCCGACATCCCGTTCGAGATCTCGGCCGTCGCGGCGCGTGCGCTCGACGGAACCCGGGGCATCCGGACCGCGGCGACGGTCCAGCACGTCCTCGACCAGGCGACGGTGGTCGACCTCAACACCGACATGCTCCCCGCCATCACCGACGCCGACGCGCCGCCGCCGGTCACGGTGGCACCGCGGGTCGGCAGCGCCGAGCACAAGCCGGGACGTAAGAACCTCGCATTGCTCATCGGCGCCGGTCTGCTCGCACTCTTCGTGGTCATCGCGCTGATCGTCGGAGCAACCAACGTCTTCGGCAGCAATGACGGCTCGAGTGACATCGACTCGATCCTGACCACCACCGAGCCGGCCCCGCCGGGCGAGCCGACCCCCGAGGCCAAGGCACCCGCCGAGGCCCCACCCGCACAGAACATCGCCCTCCGGGGTGTGACCGTGGCCGACTTCTCGTCGCAGCCGCCGGACAACTCGGCCAACGTCGGCAACGTGATCACCGGTGCGGCGCCGCCGTGGCAGACCGACAACTACCGGGGTCGTCCCGAGTTCGGCGGTCTCAAGCAGGGGCTCGGTCTCATGTTCGACCTCGGTGACGAGCGCGCGGTGAAGTCGGTGACCATCGAGACGCCGACCCCCGGTTTCGACGTCGAGATCCGCACCTCGCCGGCCGCGAGGCCCGCTTTCGCCCGGACCACCCCGGTGGCCGCGGGTCGTGTCGATCAGAACACCACGACGATCCAGATCGCGTCTCCGCAGCCCAGCCGCTACGTGATGGTGTGGATCACCACGCTGCCACCCGCGGCCGGCGGCTTCCAGGCCGAGGTCGGCCGCGTCACGATGGCGGGCTGACCGACTCGTTCACCGGACTGACCGGCTCGCTCTCCATGGTCGATGCCATCGGTTCGGGCGCCGGATCGGTCGTCTTCGGCGTCCACCCGGGCGGGCCGAAGATGTAGCCCAGGCGTGCACGCCAGCTCGACGTCGACTTCACATCGCGGGCGATCGCCACGTACTCGTGCGTCTCGAGTCGCCAGATGTTGTAGGTGTCCACCGGTTTGGTCAGGCCGTAGCGCGGGCGACGAACCTCCGGCGTGAAGGATCCGAACATCCGATCCCAGATGATGAAGACCCCGCCGTAGTTGCGGTCGAGGTACTCGGGATCGCGTCCGTGGTGCACACGGTGATGCGACGGGGTGTTGAACACGTACTCGAACGGCGCCCACATCTTGTTGATGTGCTCGGTGTGAATCCAGAACTGGTAGATGAGGTTCAGCGAGTACGCAAAGAACACCAGGGCCGGCGGGACACCGAGCAGGGGGAGCGGCAGCCACATCACGATCGCTGCGCTGATGTTCCACTTCTGGCGCAGCGCGGTCGCGAAGTTGAAGTACTCGCTGGAGTGATGTGCCTGATGGGTCGCCCAGACGATGCGCACGCGATGCGACACCCGATGCACCCAGTAGTAGATGAAGTCCACCGCCACGAAAGCGATGACCCAGGAGTACCACTGGTTCATCGGCAGATGCCACGGTGCGACATAGGTGAACAGGGCGGTGTAGGCGAGCAGGCCGAGAAGTTTCCAGAAGGCGCTGGTGCCGATGGAGACGACCCCCATCATCACGCTCGCGCGGGCATCCCGGGTCTCATAGGCACCGGGGGCCGGACCGCCCTCGTCGTCGTGATCGTGTTCGAGCTTGGCCGCGGCGAACCACTCGATGGCCAGCATCGACAAGAAGAACGGGATCGCGAGGACCGTCGGCTCGCGCATAGGTTCCGGCAAGAACTCCAACACCGTGTACTCCCTAGGACACCATCTGACACGTCAGCATGTCAGTTCAATTCTGACAAGGTATCGTGTCAGAAGCAGCGCTGTAAAGACCCGGTCGGTCGAAATCGGGTCGTGACGAGAGGAGCGGGGTTCCGTGCCCACGTCCGCCACCGCGGGAGACCCCGCCACCCGAGCCGGCGGTCGGCGCTATGGGGGAGCGGACCCGACCGAACGTCAGGCTCGGCGCCGTAGCGCCCTGATCAGCGCCGGACTCGACGTCTTCGGTACCGACGGTTACGCGAAGGCCTCGGTGAAGAGCGTCTGCGACCAGGCCGGGCTCACCCAGCGCTACTTCTACGAATCCTTCAGCGACCGCGCCGACCTCCTCGTCGCGGTCTACGACGACTGCGTCGACTTCGCCCGCACCTCGACGATCGCCGCCGCGAGCAGCTTCCTCGACGCCGCGATCGACGAGACCGGGGTCATCGATGCGTCGGAAGGCATTCCCGCAGAGGCCATTTCCGACGCGGCGCGCGCAATACTGCAGGCCTTCATGTCGGCACTGGCCGACGACGCACGTCGGGCGCGGGTCATGCTGGTCGAGGTCGTCGGTGTCTCACCGGAGATCGAGCGCGTCCGGATGCGCGCGATACACGGATGGGCCGACCTCATCCTGATGCTGGCACGGGGAAGCCGTCCGCCCACGACCCGTCAGCGGCTCGCCTCGGTCGGTCTCGTCGGAGCCGTCACCCAGTTGATGGTCGACTGGTATGTCGCCGGGGAAGCCGACTCCGACATTCCCCGCGAACCTCTCGAAGACGTCCTCGACGTGTGCGTGGAACTGTTCGTCGCCGCGCACGGTCGACTGCTGAACTGACGCCTCACGGCCGTCGACTCCGTCAAAACACCACCATAAGTGGTGCTACGCGAGTAGATTTCGGAACATTCTGCTTCAGAGCCGCGGGGCCGCTACTCCCGGGAGGCGACGGATGAGTACAGCAGAAGAACGTGCCAGACAGCTGGATCTTGTTGCGCGCCTGAAATCTTCGTACCCGGAGCTTCCGGACGCGCCCACTCCCGATCTCCTCGATCACGCGCGGATCACCGCCTACCTGAAACCGGTGCACGACGTCGGCGGTGAACCCGACGCCCCGATCTTCTACGAGGGAAAGGCGTACGAGCTGTGGGAACACATGACATACGTCATGTGTGAAGTGCTGGCCTGGCGCGGGATCTGGCTCTCCGAGGAACGCCGGCGGATCGGCAATGTCGATGTCGGCCGCGCGGAGTACCTCGGACTGCCGTACTACGGGCGATGGTTACTCGCGGTCGCGCGAGTTCTGGTCGAGAAACACCACATCGGTCTCGGTGAGCTCTCCGAGCGCATGCTCGAAGTTCAGCAGCGGTACGCCGGGGGACTGGCCGGCAAGAAGCTCGAAGCGCAACCCCGCAGCGTCGGTGACGGTTCCGACGTCGCCCGCAACACCCACCACCGGCACGCGGTCGGGGTGGGGGATCCGCAGGTCTACGCGGGGAAGGCCGGTGAGGCCCGGTTCGCCGTCGGCGATCCCGTCGTCGTGCGAGAGCTTCCCGTCGTCTTCTACACGCGGACACCGGAATACGTGCGCGGTGCAACCGGCTCGATCTCTGCCGTCGCCTACGAGAGTCCCGTACCCGAAGACGAGACCTGGGGCCTGTCCGACGCCCAGGCCGAGTGGTTCTACGTCGTCGAGTTCCAGATGAGCGACCTGTGGCACGGATACACCGGCACCGCCGACGACACCTTGCGAACCGAGATCCCGGAGAGGTGGCTGGCGCCGGCCGGTCGAGAGGAGAACTAGACCATGGGCGACGCCACCGGTGCGCACGGCCACGATCACGATCACGACCATGCGCGGACGGTCGCGCCGATGGTCGAGGAGGTCACCGATTTCGAGGTGCTCGAGATCGCCCTGCGTGAATTATGCATAGAGAAAGGGCTTTTCACCGCGGAGGAGCATCGTAGATTCACCGAGTTCGCCGAACAGATCGGTCCGACGCCGGCCGCGACCCTGGTCGCGCGCGCCTGGCTGGAACCGGACTTCAGAGAGCTCGCCCTCGCCGAACCGATGACCGCGAGCAAGGAGGTCGGGGTCGACTGGCTCGAGCCCACCGGCTTCGGAACGCCCAGTGATTTCACCGCTTTCTCGATCCTCGAGGACACCCCGTCGGTTCATCACGTGATCGTGTGCGCGTTGTGTTCGTGTTATCCGCGCCCGATCCTCGGTAATTCGCCCGAGTGGTATCGCACGCCGAACTATCGGCGCCGCATGGTGCGCTGGCCGCGACAGGTGTTGTCGGAGTTCGGCCTCCAGCTTCCGGACGGTGTGTCGGTCCGTGTCCAGGACTCCAATCAGAAACACCGGTTCATGGTGATGCCGCAACGCCCGGCCGGGACAGAGGACTGGACACAAGAGCAGCTGGCCGAGATCCTGACCCGCGACTGCCTGATCGGTGTGGCTCTTCCCAAGCCCGGGGTGACCACCAACGCGGTCACGACCGTTCGACCGGCCGTCCACCCGGCAGGAGAGTGACGATGTCGATGCAACCCGAGACCGGAGATGTCTACCCGCCGCTCGCCGAGGTCGTCGAGCGTGACCAGGTGTGGCCGCGGATGGCTGCCAAGTACGGGGTCGCCAACCTCGTCCCACCGTGGAAGACCAGCCTCGACGGCCTCTGCGACGCGCTCGACCGGGCCGCCGACAGCGGTTGCGCGGCACCCGGGGTCGTGGAGCGCCGGGACGAGGAGGACCGGTTGGCGGCGACCACCTACGCCGATCTCCCCTATCCGGAGAATCAGCTCGTCGCCCTGGCCCACACTCTGCTCGATCGCGGGGTGATCGACGAACGCCAGCTCGCGCAGCGAATGGCCGCGGTCCGAGCCCGTCTGGAGGCGTGAGTACACCCACCAAACCGGCTGTCCACAGCACGATCACTCCTGTAGACAACCGCGTCGTCACCGGGTCGGTTCGAGGCTTCTCCATTACTCTCAGCGCATGGCCGGGGGGAACGACGCAGTTGACCTGCGCACCGATGAGCAGTTGTTACGCGCTCACGTCGCCGGCGATCCGGGCGCGTTCACCGATCTGGTCAACCGGCACCTCGACTATCTGTGGTCGGTCGCCATCCGAACGAGCCAGAGCCCGGAGGATGCCGCCGACGGGCTACAGGACGCTCTACTCGCCGCCCACCGGACCGCCGGGGATTTCCGTTCCGACGCGAAGGTGACCAGCTGGCTGCATCGGATCGTCGTCAACGCCTGCCTCGACCGGATCCGACGCAACAATTCCCGCAAGACCGTTCCGCTGCCCGAATGGGACGTGATGTCGATCGCCGACACCACCGACGACATCGCCGCGGTGGATCTGTCCGTCTCCATCGGCCGGGCTCTGCATGCTCTTCCCGAGGGCCAGCGGCAGGCCATCGTCGCCGTCGACCTCGAGGGTTACTCGATCGCCGAGGCCGCCGCCCTGCTCGGCGTCGCCGAGGGGACCATCAAGAGTCGCTGCGCACGCGGACGTCTCAAACTTGCTCAGGTCCTAGGCCACCTTCGGACTGCCGATGACGCGTAATCTTATGCCTGCCAACCTCTTTCCGATCAATCCGGCACGAGCGGAACCGGAACCGCGCGTCGTGCGTCCAAGTATTCGACGACAACGGACAACGACCAGCGAGATGCCACCACCGAGACACCGACGCCCGACCTTCGGAATGGAAGACTGACACCATGACCCCGCGGGGACCTGATGACACCGAGTCCGGCGATCTGCCCGATCCGCCGTACTCGGCGGACACGCTGGCCGATCTCCACGCCGGAGTGCTGTCCGAGCGCGCTGCCGCCCACATTCGTGCGCAGATCGCCGATGACGCTGCCGCGCAGGAGATCCTGACAGCTCTGGACCGGACGACGAGTCAGCTTCGCACTTCGGCCCCCGCCCCGCATACGGTTCCGGATCATGTCCGCGCCGACGTCCAGGCCACACTGGCCGCGCTGGCGGGATCGTCCGCGCCCGGCGCGGCTGCACCTGCCGGCCCCGTACGACCCGGTCTCACCGAGGACGCCCCGGCGGATCTCGGCGCACGTCGCGATCGATCCCCCCGATCGAGGATCCTGCCGGTGGTGCTCGCCGCGGCGGCGATCGCGCTGGTCGCCCTCGGCTCGATCGGTGTGCTCGGGCTGATGTCCTCCTCGTCCGACGACACCCCATCACCGATACAGGCCCAACCCGGATCGACCCAGACCCTGGACCCGGCGGGGTCCGCGTCAGCCCTCGCGGTCCTCGGTCGTACCGACGGCGCACCGTTCGAATCGGTCGCCGCACTCCGACGCTGCACCGCGGCTCATCTCATCCCTGCGACTGTCGTCATCGTCGGATCCGGGCGGATCATCTTCCACGGTGATCCCGCCGCCGCGATCCTGCTGTCGACCGGCATCGCCGGCCGCTTCGACGCCCTGATCGTCGGTCTCGACTGCGACACCGGCAATCCCGCGTTCCTGGCCAGGGGGACGATTGGCGCCTGATCACCTCTACCAGGGCCGAGACCTGCGTCACCACGCCGGACGCATGGACTTGACCGGGAACATCTGCGCTTACCCTTGTGTTGAAGCAGCCGTGATCCCGACGAGAACTCCGGGATTCCGCATACCCCACAGCACGGAGGACGGATGAGCCAGCCAGAGACCCAGCAGATCCACGACGTGATCATCATCGGATCTGGTCCTGCCGGGTACACCGCGGCGATCTACGCCGCGCGCGCCGAGCTAGCGCCGATCGTCTTCGAAGGCACCCAGTTCGGTGGCGCGCTGATGACGACCACCGAGGTCGAGAACTTCCCCGGCTTCCAAACCGGCATCCAGGGCCCGGCCCTGATGGACGAGATGCGCGAGCAGGCGATCCGATTCGGCGCCGACCTGCGCATGGAGGACGTCGACACGGTCCGCCTCGAGGGCGACATCAAGGAGGTCGAGGTCGGCGGTGAGGTGTTCCGCGCACGCGCTGTCATCCTTGCGATGGGCGCCGCAGCACGATACCTCGGCGTCCAGGGAGAGCAGGAGCTCCTCGGTCGCGGCGTTTCCGCATGCGCGACCTGCGACGGATTCTTCTTCAAGGACCAGGACATCGCCGTCATCGGCGGTGGCGACTCGGCGATGGAGGAAGCGACCTTCCTCACGAAGTTCGCCCGCACGGTCACGCTGGTTCACCGCCGCGACGAGTTCCGCGCCTCGAAGATCATGCTCGAGCGCGCCCGGAACAACGACAAGATCCGCTTCGTCACCAACGCCGCCGTCCGTTCCGTCACCGGCGACGGGTCGGTGAGCGGCCTCGAGATCGAGGACACCCGCAACGGTGAGGTCAGCAACCTCGATGTCACCGGCATGTTCGTGGCGATCGGGCACGACCCGCGCAGCGAACTGGTCCGCGGGCAGGTCGACCTCGACGACGAGGGTTACGTCCTCGTTCAGGGTCGCACCACCTACACCTCGCTGCCCGGCGTCTTCGCCTGCGGCGACCTGGTCGACCACACCTACCGGCAGGCCATCACCGCAGCCGGCAGCGGCTGCTCGGCGGCCATCGATGCGGAGCGCTGGCTCGCCGAACAGGGTGAGGCGCCCACACACACCGTCGACGCCGAGTCGGTCGCAGAGGTCGAAGCTGTTCAGGCGCCCGCCTGACCTGAGCTTTCCAATCCCAATCTCATTCTTTTGAGTCCATCTGAGGAGGACATCACCATGGGTGCAAACACGGTCGTCGTCAACGACACCACCTTCAAGGACACCGTTCTCGGCGCCGACAAGCCGGTCCTGGTCGACTTCTGGGCCACCTGGTGTGGCCCGTGCCGCATGGTCGCCCCGGTTCTCGAGGAGATCGCCCGCGACAACGGTGACAAGCTCACCGTCGCCAAGCTCGACGTCGATGAGAGCCCGGCCACCGCGCGTGACTTCCAGATCATGTCGATCCCGACGATGATCCTGTTCGACAAGGGTCAGCCGGTGAAGACGATCGTTGGGGCCAAGGGCAAGGCGGCTCTGCTCCGTGAACTCGATTCGGTGATCGGTCAGTCGGCCTGAGCTGCTGTTTCTTCTGATCCGCGACGAGAGTCCGACGGGTGAACGACGTTGTCGTCGGCCCGCGGGCTCTCGTCGTTGGTAGTGTCGGCCCGGGTCCCCGACCATGAGGGACACGAGCCGGCAACCACGCCACTGGAGCTGTTCCAGTTTGGTGTAGTGAACTTCAGCTGAGAGAATGCAGGCTGATGCTGACCGGTACCGCAGTCACGCGGTCCGCCAGATATCGAGGGGTGACGACATGCCATTGTTCCGACTTGGGGATCACGGCTCGGCGGTGGCCGAGATCCGCGCCATCCTGGTCGGGCTGGGTCTGTTACCCGACGGTGGGAATCCTGTTTTCGACGAGGCCTGTGACCGGGCAATTCGGGCGTTCCAGCAGCAGCGTGGTCTGATCGTCGACGGCATCGTCGGCCCCGCGACCTACCGGGTTCTCCGAGAGGCCTCGTACCGTCTCGGCGCCCGAGTGCTCTCGTACCAGCTGTCGGCGCCCATGGTCGGCGATGACGTGGCGACTCTGCAGCACCGCCTCCAGAATCTCGGCTACTACACCTCGCTCGTCGACGGCATCTTCGGGCTCAACACCCACAACGCGGTCTGTCTGTACCAGAGTGAATACGGTCTGGCTTCTGACGGCATCTGCGGCCCGGCTACTCTCCGCTCTCTCGAGCGTCTCGGCACCCGTGTGACCGGTGGTTCGCCCTATGCCATCCGCCAGGAGGAGCAGGTTCGACGCTCCGGTCCGCAGCTGTCGGGCAAGCGGATCCTCATCGATCCGGGTTCGGGCGGGTTGCATCCGCTGTCCACCGGCGAGCTCGCCGAGCGCGAATCCGATCTGCTCTGGGATCTGGGTGCACGTCTCGAGGGCCGCATGGCCGCTGCCGGGATGCAGACCTTCCTGTCCCACGACGGTCGCGGCCGACCGGGGGACAATGAACGTGCCCGGGTCGCGAACCTCATGGATGCCGACCTGATGATCTCGCTGCGTTGCGGTCATTACCGCAATGCACAGGCAAACGGTGTCGCCTCGTTCTACTTCGGCAACAACCAGAACTCCTTCTCGACGATCGGCCGCAATCTCGCCGGGTTCATCCAGCGCGAGATCGCCGCTCGCACACCGCTTGCCGATTGTCGAACCCACGAGCGCACCTGGGATGTCTTGCGGCTCACCAGGATGCCGGTTGCCCTCATCGACGTCGGTTACATCACGAATCCGGATGATGCTGCGGTGCTGGGCAGTTCCGATTGGCGCAACGTCATCGCCGACGCCATCCTGGTCGCGGTGAAGCGGCTGTACCTGCTCGACCAGGACGATCGTCCTACGGGCACTTACACTTTCGCGGACCTTCTGGCCGCAGAGAACGCTTCGCACTGACGCAACCCGCTCCCGATCCCACCGGAACAGCTGTCCGCTGCCGTCCGGTGAGATCCATCTCGGCCATCACCACGAGCTTTTCCAGTGCGCTCTCGACTTCGAACTTCCAGCCGAGTCCTTCGTCGAGCTCCAGACGGAAACGCGGGAACCGTTGATGCGACGAGACGACGTCGAATCCGGAGTTCTTGAGGAACGACGCGTCGATCATGCACGAGGTGCACAGATCCGCCTGTGAGTCCTCGAGAATTTCCCGGGCGACTTCGATGATCGCCTCATCCGTCCAGAAGTCGAGGTCGGGGAGACCTACACCCGTGACGGCCTCACCCGTCTCCGCGGACCTGGCCGGTGTTCCACCGATCGTTCCGCCGAACTCGGCACCGCCGGCACCGTTTCGAACGAGTCCGAAGGCCTCCACTGCCCGGACACCGCGCCGGATCAGATCACCGAGGACCGCGTCGAGCAAGATCGTCGCAACTTCCTCATGTCCCGGCTCGGTGCGGATGCTGGTGAGTAGGACGGCGTCGTGACTGACCGGGGAAGTGGGGAAGTGCTGCGAACGGGGCACCCTGTTCGGCGGTGCGTAGAACGCCGTACCGATGACGGAACTGGTCGTCGAGTCGATGGCGACCTGTCCGCACGCACCCCACTCGAGGAGCAGCCCGGAGATCCAGGCCTCCTTGTCGAACTCGCTCTCGTAGGCCTGGCCGTTGGTGGTCGGCTCGACTTCCCAGAAGACACATCGGCGGGTGTGATGGGGGAGGGACTCGAAAGATCCGAGTTCCAGCCGCACGATCGACACGCTCATGTCACCGAACTCCGAGCCACAGGCGGGATCCGACGAAAAGTGTTGGGCTACAACCCATCCCGAAGTCCAGGCCGTTACCTGATCCGTCAATCGTCACAGTGACATTACTTCCGCATCCGCTGGTACCGAGAAATCCGCGGTGAAATTCACTTGTTCGGGTCGATGAACTGAACGATGCGTTCCAGGTCGTCAACCGATCCGAATTCCACGACGATCTTCCCTTTCCGCTTTCCTAGACTGACTGTAACCCTGGTGTCCAGGCTGTCGGACAGTCTCTCGGCAAGGTCCTGGAGTCCTGGCATCTGCATTGGCTTGCGCTTCGGAGCCGCTGGCTTCGCCTCGGGTCCGTCGCCGCGGTTGGCGAGAGTGACAGCTTCCTCGGTCGCACGAACAGACAGTCCCTCGGCGACGATTCGCGCGGCGAGAGCCTCCTGTGCGTCGCTGCCTGTCTCCAGGGAGAGGAGGGCACGGGCATGACCGGCCGACAGGACACCCGCCGCGACCCGACGCTGCACCGGAATCGGTAGCTTCAGCAACCGGATCATGTTGCTGATGAGCGGACGTGAGCGGCCGAGCTTGGCAGCCAGTTGCTCGTGGGTCACACCGAACTCTTCGAGAAGCTGTTGGTAGGCGGCCGCCTCTTCCAACGGATTCAGTTGTGCGCGGTGGATGTTCTCGAGCAGCGCGTCGCGCAACATGTCGCCGTCGGCGGTCTCACGGACGATGGCCGGAATGGCCTCGAGGCCGACCTCCTGGCTCGCTCGCCAGCGTCGCTCACCCATGACGATCTGGTAGGCCACACCGTCAGCCGTCGGCTCTTTCAGCCGTCGAACGACGATCGGTTGCATCAATCCGAACTCGCGGATCGAGTGGACGAGCTCGGACATCTGCTCGTCGTCGAAGACCGTTCGCGGCTGGTTCGGGTTCGGCTGGATCTGCTTGGGCGGGATCTCCCGATAGACGGCGCCGGCCTCCTCGCGGCTCAGTACGTCGACCGTCGAAGCATCGACAGGGGAGGAGGGCTGGCCGTCGACCACCGGCGACGGGCCCTTGCCGATGACGACGTCGGCAGCGGCGTTGCCCAGTCGCGGAGCATTCGACTGATCCTCGGTGGGACCGGTCGGGATTAGGGCGGCCAGTCCACGACCCAGCCCGCCGCGACGCTGCGCAGTGTCCCGTTGACTCATGCCTCTACCTCCACTCGGAACCGGATCTGTGTCGTCATGCCTGAGGGTTTTCCGATGCACCGCGGAGAGCGAGCTCGCGCGCCGCGTCAAGGTAACTCATCGCTCCACGTGAACCCGGATCGTATTCGATGATCGTCATTCCGTACCCGGGTGCCTCGGACACCTTCACGCTGCGGGGGATGATCGTGCCGAGCACCTTGTCGCCGAAGTGGCGACGGACTTCCTCGGCCACCTGATCGGCCAGCTTGGTCCGACCGTCGTACATCGTGAGGACGATCGTCGACACGTGCAGCCCACGGTTGAGGTGCGCTTGGACGAGCTCAATGTTCCGCAGGAGCTGCCCAACACCCTCGAGTGCGTAGTACTCGCACTGGATCGGAATGAGGACTTCGCGGGCGGCGACCATCGCGTTGACGGTCAGCAGGCCGAGCGACGGTGGGCAGTCGATGAACACGTAGTCGATCTGGTACTCGGCCAGCACCTCGTCGGAAAGCGCGTTGCGAAGCCTGTTCTCGCGCGCCACCAGAGAGACGAGTTCGATCTCGGCACCGGCCAGATCGAGTGTCGCCGGCACGCAGAAGAGACCTTGCTGGCTCGGTGACTCCTGGATGGCCTCCTTGAGGGTCACCTCGCCGAGGAGAAGTTCGTAGACAGAAGCAATGTCCTCGGCGCGATGATCGATGCCCAGGGCGGTGCTCGCGTTGCCCTGGGGGTCGAGATCCACGACGAGCACACGCAGTCCACGGACAGCGAGACCGGCTGCAAGGTTCACCGCTGTGGTGGTCTTACCGACGCCACCCTTCTGGTTCGCGACCGTCATGATCCGGGTGTGCTGTGGGCGGGGGAGTTGGCCGGCACCGCCCGGGGTCAGGACCTGGCTCGCGCGCTCCGCGGCCATGGCGATCGGGGTGTCGGCGTATGGTTCGCCCGCGGCGGGCGGGGCTCCAGCGGTTGGCGTTTCACGTGAAACGTTCGGGTCTTGATCGACCACGCGGGCACTCCTTTGACCTACCTGGTAGGCGTTCGAGTTGTCGGCTCCGGCGGACGTCGCCCCGGCTCCAACAGATGCAGAATCGTCGACGGCAGCACGCTGAGACGCGCTGCCAGAACGCTTTCTATTCTGCGCCTTACGCGGACTCCATACCAATTCAGAACTCCCTCTGTGTGACACCATCGGCGGGATCCGCCGCATCGGCCCGAATGATCGAGTCGGTGCTCATCGCCGTCGCTGCTTCTTGGCGGCGCGCTCCGCCTTCGTCCCTACGACGACCGTCGTCGGGGTGTCGAGAACCGCCCCGCAGGTGGCGACGCGGAGGTCGCTGATCCCGGTCCGTCCGACCACTGCGCGATCCCGCTCGATCTCTTCGGCTGCCGAGGATCCCTTGATAGCGATCATGCGACCGCCCCCGCGAACCAGGGGAGCGGACCATTTGGAAAGTCGCTCGAGCGGTGCAACGGCCCGCGAGGTGACCACGTCCGCGAGGCCGACATCGGCCCGGACCACTTTCTCCTCCGCACGGCCGCGAACGACCCGCACGTTCTCGAGACCGAGAGTCTCCACCGCTCGCTCCAGAAAGGTGCTGCGACGGAGGAGCGGTTCGATCAGAGTGATCGACACATCCGGGCGCGCGATCGCGAGAGGCAGGCCTGGAAGACCCGCACCGCTACCGACGTCGAACACCGTCTCGTCCTCCCGGATCAGTTCCCCGATCACCGCGCAATTGAGGATGTGGCGATCCCACAAACGAGGTACCTCTCGGGGTCCCATCAGACCGTGGTCGATCCCATCGGTAGCAAGTATTCGCCAGTACCCCTTCGCCAACTCCTTGCGCTCGCCGAACACCGCGTCAGCCGAAGCCGGCGGGGTCTGCAATGCGTCAAGGTCGGGATGGTCATCGGGTTGAGCGTCTGACGACACTTGGCCTCCGTTTCTAGTTGGTCCTATGACAGTGTTTCACGTGGAACCTGGCGCGGCCGACGGTCGGTGCACATCACAGTCAAGGGCACGTTTCACGTGAAACCACAGCCTTGTCATTCTTGTGCGGACGCGCCCCTGCGGGCTACTGAGAGCGCTGGTCCTTGGTTGGGCCGCGGACTAACAGACCGTCCGCAGGAAGGACCGACTGTAGAGACATAGGGACACCCGCGGGGCGGGTAGCGCGCCGGTCGATAGTCGGACGACGGCCATACCTCGCCGCCATCGCACCCACGCGTGTCCCGGGGTAGCGATCAGAGAGGGGAGCGGAGTTGTCAGTCTTCGTACAGTCACGCATCCCGGCTGACCCCACGGTTTGATCCGTGAGCACCCCAACGACGTGGAGCGGCGCGGAGCAGCGACACCCCACCGACTTCAGCGACTGCCTCGGCTCTGGACAATCAGCCTCTACCGCTACACAGGGATGCCACCCAGAGGTCGTTACGGACAACCTCGTCCATCGCTCCGTCGCGCTGGGCGCAGATCTGATGCGACACAGTCGTCGGAGCTGGCACTCACGCGACTACCTGGACACGCGCAACCTGGACCGGGACCGGATCCGCCCGGTTTCCGTTCACAGTCTGTGACTCAGCATCGCGGCCAAGCGCGATGAGGCCCGCGAGCGCACACCCTGTCGGCGACGGTCGCCGTCCGCTCGGCAATTATGACCTGATCCAACGACGGGAGCGTCGAGCATTGCTCGAGTCGAAAGCGCTGGGCAAGCTCGGCTCAGACCGATGATCATTGCGGAGCGAGCAACCTGGTCTCCACGTCGACATTGCGGAGAGAACCCTCGTCCTATCGTGAGCTCGACACGGTCCGGCAAACCTGGTTCGACCTCAGACCGGATCGTCGGGCGCTTCGCCGAATGCGTGAGATTTCACGTGGAACCGAGTATTCCTGACCGACCATATGCTGACACCCGATGGCGGATGTTTCACGTGAAACGACACTGATGTCATTCCCCAGGGTGATTGCAGAAGCCGCCCTCGATCGGGGTGGGTGCCCCTGACCGGTCGGTCCGACTGCCTTACCGACATCCACCCTGCCCTATTTCGATGGACCGCAGCGACGCATCGACTCGCCCCAGCCATGGTCCAGCTCGACTGCTCACGTGGTCCGGTCCGTTCACCTCTGGGCGTCCTCGGATCACCCGGTGGGGGAGGGGGTGGTTGCCGCCCACCGTGCTTTCGTGCGCGTTCCGTTCCGCTTCGCCTGCGACGAACGGACAGCGTCGCAGATCAACCCGTCGAGGCGGAACGATGCGCCACCCATCGAGTGGTTCGAAGCCGGGCCACACCGGAAACCTCACCGAGAGCCGAGACGCGAACGCACTCCGGAAGATCGGCAAGTACAGCCGACGTGTCGCAAGCGACGCAACGGTCCCGGCAGACCCTGCCTCGATCGAAGTCCGTCCCGGTGGCCCGAAGAACCGAACAGTGGCGACCGGACTATCGCCGCGAGGCCTACGGACAACATCGCCGGCGCGGTTTCACGTGGAACCCCGCCGGTGCCATGTGCAGATGTCGCGGAGAGTGTCGATGTCCGACACGATGGGCGACGTCTGCCAAACCCGTTGCCAGCTGGTCGCGTGAGTGCCAGCTTGCCGACGAGCGTGACGCTTCAGACCGGTGCCCAGCGGGACGCAGCGATTGACGAGGTTGCGGTCAACCGCGAACAACAATCGGACAACCGACCGCGGTCACGACGGACGGGAGCGGGGTTCGGCATTCGCGACGTGCAACGGGCGCCACGAGCCCAGTGAGGTTCGAAACCGGTGACGCCGCCATCGGCGTAACGCTCCCACGGCATCAGTGCGGGCATCGTGCACTGCGCGCGAAATCCGGCCCGGCTCGTTGAGCACTCTCCGGCATCAAGGGACCCGGGTCGAGATGAATCGACACGTGACGATTCAGCACCGATGCCCGAGGTCGTGGAAATTCGCGGTCCTTAATGGCCCGAAACGGTCAGTTCGACCACTTGACTGCCACGCGCGCCAGTCGACCGCATCCCTCAAACCGTCCCCGTCGCGAGCGCTCCTCATGCATCGACGACACAGTCGTTCCGAGTGGATGGAGGATCCAAGCCCGTCCGGTTTCACGTGAAACAACACCGTTGTGATTTCGTCCGGCGGCGCCGAGGGACCTGGGCGCCGATGGGATAGGGGAGTCCGAAACGACTCAGGCCCCGACCATCGGTCGGGGCCTGAGTGGAACTTCTCGTTCTGGTGAGTCCTACTCGGGGAGGACCACCACGCGACGCTTGGGCTCGGCACCCTCGCTCTCGCTGACAACACCGTCGACGGCGGCGACCGCATCGTGAACGATCTTGCGCTCGAACGGGGTCATCGGATCGAGCGCTTCACGCTCGCCCGACTTGAGCACACGCTCGGCGACCTCGCGACCGAGACGGGCCAGGCGGTCACGACGGTCGGCACGCCACCGGGCGATGTCGAGCATCAGCCGGCTACGCTCGCCGGTCGCCTGCTGGACCGCGAGGCGGGTCAGCTCCTGCAGGGCGTCGAGAACCTCACCCTTGCGGCCGACGAGCTTCGTCAGGTCGTCACCGCCGTCGATGCTGACGACGGCACGGTCACCGTCGACATCCAGATCGATGTCGCCGTCGAAGTCGAGAACATCGAGCAGCTGCTCGAGGTAGTCGCCCGCGATCTCCCCCTCTTCGACGAGGCGATCCTCATCGTCCTCGTCATCGTCCTGATCGTCGTCGAAGTCCTCGGCGGACTCATCGGTGACGTCGGTGTCGGCAGCGGCGTCCGCTCCGGTGGACTCGGTGGTGTCGGTCTGGGCTTCGGTCGTGGCCTTGGCGTCGTCCGGCGCCTCGGTCTCGGTTCCGGTTTGAGTTGCAGTCTCTGCTGTCATCTCATTCACCTAACTGTGTGCTTCGAACAAGTCTGTGCGGTCATCGCTTGCCGCGTTTCTTACCGCTCTTGGCGGTGGACTTTCCGCCCCGGTTGGGGGGTTGCTTCTTGGAACCCGGACCGGCGCCGGCGCCTGAGCGCGTCGGCTTCTGTCCCGGCTTCGGCTTCGCACTCGGCGCGGAGTCGGTGGTCTCGCTGGGGGAGGAGTCGGACGTCGTATCGGCGTCGTCAGCCGCACCCGCCTTGGTCATCGACACAGCCGTCGTCTCCGCGTCCCCGGAGGCATCAGCAGCTGCATTGCGCTTCTTCTGGCGGTCCGGACGCGCACCCGGCTTGGGGGCGTTCGCCTTCAGCTTCTCCTGCTTGAGGCGCTTGGCCTCTTCCTCTTCCTTCGCGATCTTGCCGAAGACCAGGTGCTGCTGGCCGTAGGTCCAGATGTTGTTGCTCATCCAGTAGAGGAGGATCGCGACGGGGAAGAACGGACCGGTGATCAGGATGCCGATCGGGAAGATGTACAGCGCGAGGTTGTTCATCATCCGGGTCTGCGGGTTCTCGAGAGCGGCCTCGGGCTGACGCTGCACCGATGCGCGCGAGTTCATGTGCGTCGCGATCGAGGCGATGATCATCATCGGGACGATGACGTAGCCGATCTGCACACGGGTGAAATCGATGGGGGCGCCGGGCTCGACGAATGCCTGGAACTCGGTGACCGGCTCGACGAGGTAGGACGACAGGGGCACACCGAACAGACGGGCGTCGAGGAAGTTCTGCACTTGATCGGCGCTGAAGACGTAGTTGCCCTGCGCCCGGGTCTCGGCGGCGCTCATGCCGAGCTGTCCCATGCCGGTACCCATGCGGTTGAACGAACGCAGCACGTGGAACAGACCGATGAACACCGGGATCTGCAGCAGCATCGGCAGGCAGCCGAGCATCGGGTTGAACCCGTGCTCCTTCTGCAGCTTCTGCATTTCCTCGGTCATCTTGACCCGGTCCTTGGCGTACTTCTTCCGGATCGCCTGAAGCTGCGGGTTGATCTCCTGCATCTTCTTCGTGGTGCGGATCTGCTTCACGAAGGGCTTGTAGAGAATCGCGCGCAGGGTGAAGACGAGGAACACCACGGACAGTGCCCAGGCGATGCCGTCGCCACCGGGACTGCTGGGCGTGACGTAGCTGAAGAGCCAATGCCACACCCACATGATCCCGGAGACCGGGTAGTAGATGAAGTCGAGCACGGGTCAGGTACCCCTTACTTGTTGTTCTCTAGGTGGAATCGTTCCGCCGGGATGGTGGCTGATGGGTCCGGTCATCGTGGGCCTGCGGCCCACCGGAGAGTTCACGGACCCGGACGCAGAGATCGCTCCACAGTTCGCGGGGACCTTTGTCGGGGACCGGGTCGTATCCGGGTTTGTGCCACGGACCGCATTTGAGGAGCCGGACCGTCGCCAGCAGGGAGCCGTACAGAAAGCCGTGACGAGAGAGGGCCTCAACTGCATAACCCGAGCAGGTCGGTTCGAACCGGCACGTCGGCAGCCGCAGCGGCGATACCCAGGTGCGGTAGAGCTCGATGAGGAAGATGACCGTGCGGCGGGGGAGCAGGTGGGCTCCGCGGCGCATCCGGGCGATGACGGTGAGCTGATCGTCCGCGTCGGCGGGCGAGTCGGTCCGAGTGTCCGGAGTCGACGATGACGGGGTGGGGGAGGGGGCCGATCCACGGTCATCCAGCTCGGAGTCGATCATCGACCGACACCCGCCCCGATCGGTGTGCCTGCGGTGGACGCCATTTCGACGACCCGCCGGCTGGAGAAGGCCGCCCGCAGTTGATCCGCCAGTTCTTCACTGGTCCTGTCCGCGGCACCGCGCCGAGCGCGGATCACCACGTATGTCTCGACGGCCGGACAGAGATGCCGGGTCGCCGCGAACGCGGCCCGCAGCCGTCGTGCGACGGCATGGCGGACCACGGCGTTGCCCACGGACTTGCTGACGACGAGGCCGAGCCAGGGTCCACCTGTCATGGCGACGTCGCGTCGCAACCCGGACGGATCCGGCCACTGTGGGCCGACCGGTGCCAGGTGTACGACGAAGTCACGAGCATTCACCCGCGCACCGGACTTCAGGGTGCGTGAGAAGTCGGATCCACGAGAGATCCGATGAGAAGACGCAGTCATCGATCAGCTGACCGGACCCGGAGGATCCGGTGGGTAGCCGACGATCAGGCGGTGAGCTTCGCGCGGCCCTTGGTACGACGGCTGCTGACGATCGCACGGCCGGCGCGGGTCCGCATACGCAGACGGAAGCCGTGCACGCGCGAACGACGACGGTTGTTCGGCTGGAAAGTACGCTTGCCCTTGGCCACGGTGACTCCTTGTGCTCCCTGTGAGCACGCCGGTTACCCGCACGTGACCCACATGTTGTCGTTGGTCGTTGATCCAGGACGGTGCCGAACTCTTGTCGGTGATGAACTCGGCGAACATGACAAAACGCCGCGCAAATCCGCTACCTGGATGACCAGTCGAGACTACTGACAGCGCGCGCTCAAATCAAACGCGGTCGTCGAGGCAGCAGAACAGTCTCTCACCAGGTGTGTTCTGAAGCACGCGGACGACGACAATCAGTTCGAACGAGTCAATTGTCCCGATCGCTTTGTCGCCCGCCGACACCTCTGTTAGGTTCTGTCAGAGCGTCGGCCGCGAACCCCTGCCGGACACCAACGAAGTGTCGCCGGGATCCGAGGTTACCGACCAAAGTCCCAAGTTCGTCATCACCGTTGTACACAGGTGTGGATAACTCTGTGGAGAGATGCGGTCGATGACGTGGGGTGCCCCGGCCCGCGTCAACGCTGGTAGTTTTCCGGGTCAGGAGGCCAGCCCCGTGACTTCAGACCGCGACACATTCGGTGAGGTGTGGCAACAGGTCGTCGCCGAACTCAACGACGACGAAGCCGCACGCGACCACGAACCACTGACCCGCCAGCAGAAGGCGTGGCTGTCACTGGTTCGACCCCTCACCCTCACCGAGGGATTCGCCCTCCTCACCGTGCCGACCGCTCTGGTCCAGGAACAGATCGAGCGCAATCTGCGCGAGACGATCCGCTCGGTCCTGAGCCGTCACCTCAACGAGCCGGTGGATCTCGGCGTTCGTATCCAGACACCCCGCAACGACGAACCGGTGCCGGAGCCGGCCGCGCCCGAACCACGCCTGGTCAACGGCGCGGCACCGGTCGACTACTCCGCGGTCCCGGGTGCGGCGATCGGTGCCGGATTCCCCGCGACCCCGGGTGCCGGAGCCGTGCCGGGTGGCGACACCGGACGACCGTCGGGCGACTGGGCCTCCTACTTCGCCGAGCGACCGACGAGTACGCCGTCGCCGTCGGGCGCAAACCTGAACCCCAAGTACACCTTTGACACTTTCGTCATCGGCGCGTCGAACCGTTTCGCGCATGCCTCCGCGGTCGCGGTGTCCGAGGCTCCGGCACGGGCATACAACCCGCTCTTCATCTGGGGAGAGTCCGGACTGGGCAAGACCCACTTGCTCCATGCGGCCGGCCACTACGCCCAGCGCCTGTTCCCGGGGATGCGCGTCAAGTACGTCTCGACCGAGGAATTCACCAACGACTTCATCAACTCGCTGCGTGACGACCGGCGGGTGGCGTTCAAGCGCCGCTACCGCGACGTCGACGTGCTGCTGGTCGACGACATCCAGTTCCTGGTGGGTAAAGAAGGTATCCAGGAGGAGTTCTTCCACACCTTCAACACCCTCCACAACGCGAGCAAGCAGATCGTCATCTCGTCCGACCGTCCGCCGAAACAGCTTGCAACCCTTGAAGATCGGCTCCGCACACGATTCGAGTGGGGTCTGATCACCGACGTCCAGCCGCCCGATCTGGAAACCCGCATCGCCATCCTGCGCAAGAAGGCGCAGATGGACAACATCGCGGTGCCCGACGACGTCCTCGAGCTGATCGCGTCGAAGATCGAACGCAACATCCGCGAACTAGAGGGTGCGCTGATCCGTGTGACGGCGTTCGCCTCGCTCAACGACGCAGCGCTCGACAAGTCGCTCGCCGACGTCGTGCTGCAGGCACTGCTACCCAACTCGGGCACCCTCGAGGTCAGCGCCGCCAGCATCCTGGCGATCACCGCCGAATACTTCGACATCTCGGTCGAGGAGCTGCGCGGGCCCGGCAAGACCCGATCCATCGCCCAGGCCCGTCAGATCTCGATGTACCTGTGCCGTGAGCTGACCGACCTGTCGCTGCCCAAGATCGGTGAGACATTCGACCGTGACCACACCACGGTCATGTACGCCGAACGCAAGATCCGCAAGGAGATGGCCGAACGCCGCAAGGTGTACGACCACGTCCAGGAGCTGACCGCCCGCATCAAGCAGCGTGCGGTGGGCTGACAGTCCTTCTCCTCTGCTCTCCACGCGCCTCTCGTGCCTCCGCACGGGAGGCGCGTTTCGTGTGTCAGGGGCCGGTCTGGGTGCTCCTGGAGGGGCGAGCGTCAGCGGCGTCGTCTCACCAGGCCTTCGAGGCTCGTCGCTTGCGCTCCTCGCACCTCAGGCAACAGTGGAAGGCGTCACGCCGCCCGAAACAGGCAACAGTGGAAGGCGTCACGCCGCCCGAGTAGGAGAGCGAGGGGTGTCGCGCCGCTCGCAACGGAGAACGAGGCCGGCTTCGTATCCCTTCGGATCCGACCCGCCCGAACCACAACTCTGTTCCCCGGGTCGAGACTGACGCGTCGATCTTCTGTGTTCTCGCACACTCGGATCGGCTCTCTGGAATGACAATTTTCGGCTCCGGAGGCTGTGGATCGGCGTGGGATAACAGGGCAAGACCTGTGCACCGACGGTGGACGCCGCGCGAACAACAAGTTTTGTCCACAAATTCTTGGGATTCCGCTCAACGACGCTCCACCGATCATGCACACCCGCGCACCCCGTCCGACTGGCCCGATGTGACAGTTGTCCACAGATTCCACAGTTCCTATTACTGAGATGGATCCCTCTCTAAAGAGAAATCTTTTGTAAGAAGGACTGTGCACAAACACCCATCCGCGGGCCCTGCGGGCCCGGCCTCCCGGATGGACTGACTTGGCCCCAACCATCCCGGCATGGGCGGTGGCGTTCTACAGTGGGATTCCCGGATGTGGGACGTGATCGACCATGCCGTCGTTTCGGCTACGGCATGCCGACGATCCGCACGAGAGAGAAGGGCAATCTCCCAGCATGAAGTTCCGTGTCGCACGTGACGAGTTCGCCGATTCCGTCGCCTGGGTCGCTCGAAGCCTGCCCTCTCGTCCGCCGGTACCGGTTCTGGGCTGTGTGGTGCTCAATGTCGGCGAGACCGGTCTGACCGTCTCGGGATTCGACTACGAGGTATCGGCCCAGGAGAACCTGGGTGCCGAGGTCGCCGAGCCCGGCCAGGTGCTGGTCTCCGGTCGACTCCTGGCCGACATCACCAAGGCCCTGCCCAACAAGCCCGTCGACGTGACCCTCGACGGCGCCCGCGTCGCGATCACCTGCGGGAGCGCCAAGTTCTCCCTGCCGACGATGCCGGTCGAGGACTACCCGCAGCTGCCCGACGTCCCGGCCATCACCGGCACGATCCCGTCGCAGCTGTTCGCCGAGGCGATCTCGCAGGTTGCCGTCGCGGCCGGCAAGGACGACACCCTGCCGATGCTGACCGGCGTGCGCGTGGAGATCGAGGGCAACTCCGTGGTCCTCGCGGCCACCGACCGTTTCCGCCTCGCCGTGCGCGAATTGCAGTGGGAGCCTTCGGACCCCGACACCAAGGGGGCGGTCCTGGTCCCGGCCAAGACGCTTTCCGAGAGCGCCAAGACCGCGGGCTCGGAAGGCACCGGCGTCGTCTCGCTGGCCTTCGGCAGCGGTGCCGCCATCGGATCCGACGGCATCCTGGGCATCCTCGGCGAGACCAAGAAGACCACCACCCGCCTGCTCGACGCGGAGTTCCCGAAGTTCCGCCAGCTGCTGCCGGCCAGCCACACCGCAGTCGCCACCATCGACAGCGCCCCGCTGATCGAGGCGATCCGTCGTGTCGCGCTGGTCGCCGAACGCGGTGCGCAGGTCCGGATGGAGTTCTCCGAGGGATCCGTGCTCCTCACCGCCGGTGGCGACGAGGCCGGCAAGGCCGAGGAAGAGCTGCCCGTGTCGTTCCACGGCGAGCCGCTGACCATCGCCTTCAACCCCGGCTACCTGCAGGACGGCCTCTCGGCGATCAACGCCGACAGCGTCGACTTCGGGTTCACCACCCCGAGCCGTCCGGCGGTCCTGCGTCCGGCCAGCGGCGAGGATCCGGTCGCCGACGAGTCCGGCGCCTTCGTCGCCCCCGAGAGCGCGTTCAGCTACCTGCTGATGCCGGTCCGCCTGCCGGGCTGACCCGCGCCGCGCACCCAGCCGATCACCGCAACCGACCGTGTTCGTTCGTGAGCTGCACCTGAGGGATTTCCGCTCGTGGCAGGCCGTCGACCTCGATCTGCGGCCCGGCCCGACGGTCTTCACCGGCCGGAACGGCTTCGGCAAGACCAACCTGCTCGAGGCGCTGTTCTACCTGGCGACCCTGCGGTCGCACCGGGTGAGTTCCGATGCGCCGCTGGTACATTCCGGATCCGCGTCGGCACTGGTCACCGCCACCGTCGAAAACGAGGGCCGGGAGCTGACCGCGGAACTGCGGATCAACGCCGAAGGTGCCAACAAGGCGTCGATCAACCGCAGCCCCGCCCGGCGATCCCGTGACCTGCTCGGGATCCTGCGGACCGTGCTCTTCGCTCCCGAGGATCTCTCGCTCGTCCGTGGGGATCCCAGTGATCGCCGACGGTTCATCGACGAACTCGTCGCCCAGCGCGGTCCCCGATGGGTGGCGGCCCGCGCCGACTACGACCGGGTACTGCGTCAGCGGTCGGCGTTGCTCAAGACGGCGGCCGCCGCTTTGCGACGTGGCGGCGACCAGGCCGAGTCGGTGATCAGCACGCTCGATGTGTGGGACGGTCAGCTCGCGGACCTGGGCGGTCAGGTCACCGCGGCGCGGCTGCAGGTACTCGCCGAACTGGAACCACATTTCACCCGGTCCTACGCGTCGATCGCGCCGCACTCCCGGCCCGCGACCCTGCGATACCGGCCCGCCGGCGGCGTCGAATTCGACACGGCGACGGCCGAGTCGATCAGCGAGATCCTGGCCGCTCGCCTGCGCGAGCTGCGCGACAAGGAGATCGAGCGCGGTATGTGCCTGGTCGGTCCGCACCGCGACGACATCGACATCGTCCTCGGCTCCGACGTCGCGAAAGGCTTTGCATCGCATGGCGAATCATGGTCGCTGGCGTTGGCGTTGCGGCTCGGATCCGTCGAGCTTACGCGCGCCGAGGGGATCGAACCGGTCATCATGCTCGACGACGTCTTCGCCGAACTCGACGCCAAGCGTCGGGAGAAACTGGTGGAGTTCACCGCCGGCGCCGAACAGTTGCTGATCACCGCGGCCGTCGCCGACGACATCCCGGGCGAGATCGGCGGCCGGCGGATCTTCGTCGACGTCGTCGAGGACGCGGACGGTCGTCGGTCCATGGTCGTCGGAGACGAATCGGACGTCCCGCCCGGATCGGTCGAGGAACCGGTGAGCGGGGTCTCCGATGAGTGACGAAGCACACCCGTCGCGCCCCGACGCGGTGGGAGAACCGTCGAACCGGCCGATCGAACCGGGCGAACTCGGCGGATACGAACGCGCCCGGAAGGCTCTCGAGGAGGCGCGCGCCGCGGCGCGGGCGGCGGGGAAGTCGGTGGGACGCGGTCGCGCGTCACCGGTGCGTCGCACACCGCGGGGTGCGCAGACGCGGAAGCGATGGTCGGGATCGGGTCCCGATGCCCGGGATCCGCAGCCCTTCGGGCGTCTCGTCGGCGGTCTCGCGAAGGACCGCGGCTGGCAGGAGAAGATCGGCGAAGGCACCCTGTTCGGGATGTGGGACAACATCGTCGGTGCCGACATCGCCGCGCATGCCAAGCCGATCGAGTTGCGGGACAACGTACTTCACATCCAGGCCGAGTCCACGGCGTGGGCGACGCAGTTGCGGTACGTGCAGTCGCAGATCCTGGCGAAGATCGCGGCGGCCGTCGGTGACGGCGTGGTGAAGTCCCTGCGCATCAGCGGACCCAAGGGGCCGTCGTGGCGTAAGGGCGAACGTCATGTGCGGGGGAGGGGCCCGCGGGACACGTACGGCTAGGCCGGGCTTAGCAGACTCGTCCGCACATTACTAGTCGATGCGCCTTGTGAGCGGATTTTCCTCCCCAATCCACGATCGAACCGGGCTGATCCCAAAAAAATCGATCTGAGGGCCTGTTAGCGGCCCCGGATGCACGTTCCTGGGCAAGTCAGGCAGTACACTGTGAGGTGTTGTCCCGACAGGGGACCACCGAACGGCAGATCGAACGCGGCCTTCAGGCAACCCGGGAAGTCCCGGGCATACCTGTGTGCGCATCGACCTGCCCGCCCCCTGGTCGAGTAGATCGACGACGGATCCCGGGTTCCTGGGATCCGCCGATGAGCAGAACAGGAGCGGACGCACCTCGTGGCCGACACCAACGACACCGGACCCAAGAAGAGCAAGAAGAAGCCGTCGGAGTACGGCGCCGACTCGATCAACATCCTCGAAGGTCTGGAAGCCGTCCGCAAACGGCCCGGCATGTACATCGGTTCCACCGGTGAACGCGGCCTGCATCACCTGATCTGGGAGGTCGTCGACAACTCGGTCGACGAGGCGATGGCCGGCTTCGCGAGCCGCGTCGACGTGACCCTCCTCGAGGATGGCGGTGTCCAGGTCGTCGATGACGGTCGTGGCATCCCGACCGGTATGCACCGGACCGGCGTCCCCACCGTCGAGGTCGTCATGACCCAGCTGCACGCCGGCGGCAAGTTCGACTCCGACGCCTACGCGGTGTCGGGCGGTCTGCACGGCGTCGGTATCTCGGTCGTCAACGCGCTGTCGACCAAGGTCGAGCTCGAGATCGAGAACGACGGTTTCCACTGGGAGCAGACCTACTCCTACGCCAAGCCCGGTCCCCTGGAGAAGGGTGACGCTACGCGTAAGACCGGTACGACGGTGCGGTTCTGGCCGGACCCGGAGATCTTCACCGAGACCACCCGGTTCAATGCCGAGACCGTGGCGCGTCGTCTGCAGGAGATGGCCTTCCTCAACAAGGGTCTGACCATCACGCTGACCGATCAGCGTCCCCAGGCCGTCGAGGCGCCGGGCGATGCCAACGGTGACGACGAGGCGTCCGTGACCGAGGTCGCCGAGGCCGTCCAGACGGAGACCGAGAAGGCTGCGGCCGCGACGAAGCCGAAGACCCGGACGTACCACTACCCGGACGGGCTCGTCGACTACATCAAGCACCTCAACCGCACCAAGCAGTCGATCCACAACACCGTCATCGGGTTCAGCGCCAAGGGCGAGGGCCACGAGGTCGAGATCGCGATGCAGTGGAACGCGGGCTACTCGGAGTCGGTGCACACCTTTGCCAACACGATCAACACCCACGAGGGCGGAACGCACGAAGAGGGTTTCCGTGCGGCGCTGACCAGCACGGTCAACAAGTACGCGCTCGAGAAGAAGCTCATCAAGGAGAAGGACGGCAAGCTCACCGGCGACGACATCCGTGAGGGTCTCGCCGCGGTGATCTCGGCCAAGGTCTCCGATCCGCAGTTCGAGGGTCAGACGAAGACCAAGCTCGGCAACACCGAGATCAAGGGCTTCGTCCAGCGCACCTGCAACGAGCATCTCGGTCACTGGTTCGAGGCGAATCCCGCCGAGGCCAAGATCATCGTCAAGAAGGCCGCGGACTCCGCACAGGCGCGCATGGCCGCGCGTCGTGCGCGAGAGATGGTGCGCCGCAAGACCGCAACCGACATCGGTGGTCTGCCTGGGAAGCTCGCCGACTGCCGAAGCAACGACCCCACCAAGTGTGAGGTCTACATCGTGGAGGGCGACTCGGCCGGCGGCAGCGCCAAGTCCGGTCGCGACTCGATGTACCAGGCGATCCTTCCGTTGCGCGGCAAGATCATCAACGTCGAGAAGGCCCGCATCGACCGGGTCCTCAAGAACGCCGAGGTCCAGTCGATCATCACCGCCTTCGGCACCGGCATCCACGACGAGTTCGACATCGCCAAGCTGCGGTATCACAAGATCGTGCTGATGGCCGACGCCGATGTCGACGGTCAGCACATCTCGACGCTGCTGCTCACGCTGTTGTTCCGCTTCATGCGCCCGCTCATCGAGCACGGTCACGTGTTCCTGGCGCAGCCGCCGCTGTACAAGCTGAAGTGGCAGAAGTCCGCTCCGGAGTTCGCCTACTCCGACCGCGAGCGCGACGGTCTGCTCGAGGCGGGTCGCGCGGCTGGCAAGAAGATCAACACCGACGACGGCATCCAGCGCTACAAGGGTCTCGGTGAGATGAACGCCAAGGAGCTGTGGGAGACCACCATGGATCCGGCGGTGCGTGTCCTGCGCCAGGTGACGCTCGACGACGCCGCGGCGGCCGACGAACTGTTCTCCATCCTCATGGGTGAGGACGTCGCCGCTCGTCGAAGCTTCATCGCCCGTAACGCGAAAGACGTTCGCTTCCTTGATGTCTGATCACGGATCGAAGTATTTCGCAGTGATCGGAGAAAGAATCCACAATGACTGACACCACCCTGCCGCCCGCCGGCGGTGAAGGCGACCGCATCGAACCTGTCGATCTCGGCCAGGAGATGCAGAAGAGCTACATCGATTACGCGATGAGCGTGATCGTGGGCCGTGCGCTCCCCGAGGTGCGCGACGGCCTCAAGCCGGTGCACCGCCGGCTCCTGTACGCATCCTTCGACGCCGGGTTCCGCCCCGACCGCAGCTACGTCAAGTCGGCGAAACCCGTTGCGGAGACGATGGGTAACTACCATCCGCACGGTGACACCGCGATCTACGACGCCCTGGTGCGTCTGGCGCAGCCGTGGTCGATGCGGTACCCGCTCATCGACGGCCAGGGCAACTTCGGTTCCCGCGGCAACGACGGCGCGGCCGCCATGCGTTACACCGAGGCCCGCCTGACACCGCTCGCCATGGAGATGCTGCGTGACATCGGCGAGGAGACAGTCGATTTCACGCCGAACTACGACGGCAAGACCCAGGAGCCGACGGTTTTGCCCGCGCGGATCCCGAACCTGCTGATCAATGGATCCGGCGGTATCGCCGTCGGTATGGCCACCAACATGCCGCCGCACAACCTCAACGAGGTTGCCGACGCGGTGTTCTGGGCTCTCGAGCACCACGATGCCGACGACGAGACCACTCTCGCCGCCTGCATGGAGTGCATCAAGGGACCCGACTTCCCCACGGCCGGACTGATCGTCGGCAGCCAGGGGATCAGGGACGCCTACACCACCGGCCGCGGCAGCATCCGTATGCGCAGCGTCGTCGACATCGAGGAGAACAAGGGGACCACCACGCTGGTGGTCACCGAGTTGCCCTACCAGGTCAATCCGGACAACCTGATCCAGTCGATCGCCGAGCAGGTCAACGAAGGAAAGCTCAAGGGCATCAGCCGGATCGAGGACCAGTCCTCGGACCGCGTCGGCATGCGCATCGTCGTCACGCTGCGTCGTGACGCGGTGGCGAAGGTCGTGCTGAACAACCTGTACAAGCACAGCCAGCTGCAGACCAGCTTCGGCGCCAACATGCTGTCCATCGTCGACGGCGTGCCCCGCACCCTGCGTCTCGACCAGATGATCCGCTACTACGTGGCGCATCAGATCGACGTCATCGTGCGCCGCACCCGGTACCGGTTGCGCAAGGCCGAGGAACGCGCGCACATCCTGCGCGGTCTGGTGAAAGCCCTTGACGCACTTGACGAAGTGATCGCGTTGATCCGCCGGTCGGCCAACACCGACACCGCGCGCACGGGCCTCATCGAGCTGCTCGACATCGACGAGATCCAGGCCGACGCCATCCTGGCGATGCAGCTGCGTCGCCTGTCGGCGTTGGAACGCCAGAAGATCGTCGACGAACTCGCCGAGATCGAGCTCGAGATCGCCGATTACAAGGACATCCTGGACAAGCCGGAGCGTCAGCGCGCCATCGTGCGTGACGAGCTCAAGGAGGTCGTCGAGAAGTACGGCGACGAGCGTCGTACCAAGATCATCGCGGCCGACGGCGACGTCAGCGACGAGGATCTGATCGCCCGCGAGGACGTCGTCGTCACGATCACCGAGACCGGCTACGCCAAGCGGACCAAGACCGACCTCTACCGCAGCCAGCGTCGCGGCGGCAAGGGTGTTCAGGGTGCGGGTCTCAAGCAGGACGACATCGTCAAGCACTTCTTCGTCTGCTCGACCCACGACTGGATCCTGTTCTTCACCACCAAGGGTCGGGTCTACCGGGCGAAGGCCTACGAACTGCCCGAGGCCAACCGCACCGCGCGCGGCCAGCACGTCGCCAACCTCCTGGCCTTCCAGCCGGAGGAGCGCATCGCGCAGGTCATCCAGCTCAAGACCTACGAGGACGCGCCGTACCTGGTGCTCGCCACCCGCAACGGCCTGGTGAAGAAGTCCAAGCTCGTCGACTTCGACTCCAACCGCTCCGGCGGTATCGCCGCGATCAACCTGCGCGGCGAGGACGAACTGGTCGGCGCGCAGCTGTGCTCCTCCGACGATGATCTGCTGCTCGTCTCGCAGAAGGGCCAGTCCATCCGATTCCACGCCGACGACGAGACCCTGCGGCCGATGGGCCGGCAGACCTCGGGTGTGCAGGGCATGCGATTCAACACCGACGACACCCTGTTGTCGCTCAACGTGGTCCGCGATGACACCTACCTGCTCGTCGCGACATCGGGTGGCTACGCCAAGCGCACCGGCATGGACGACTACCCGGTCCAGGGTCGCGGCGGCAAGGGCGTGCTCACCATCGCCCACGATCGTCGGCGCGGTGAACTCATCGGCGCGCTCATCGTCGACGACGACTCGGAGCTGTACGCGATCACCTCGGGCGGCGGTGTCATCCGCACCGCGGCCAAGCAGGTCCGCAAGGCAGGGCGTCAGACCAAGGGTGTGCGTCTGATGAACCTCGACGAGGGCACCACCGTCATCGCGATCGCCCGCAACGCCGACGAGCCGGAGGAGACCGACGCCTCGGAGTAGGCGTTAGGGTTGAGATCACGTGCAGCCGAGGAGTCGGTGGCGGTAGAAAGTGACCCGACGCGTCGATGTCCATCGGCAGTGACGCCAGAGTGAGGGATTGCCTGTGAGCACACCGAACGAGCCGAACCAGGAGCAGAACGGGCGCCCGTCCGGGAACCCGTCCGGTCCCGGTACGGGCACACCGACCGGTGGGCTGGTGCCGCCGTGGCAGCGCGGACCGGTCGAGGAATCGTCCGGTTCCACGCCGACCGAGGCGTTCGGGCGTGAGGACGACTCCCGCCCGAACGCACAGGGCAACCCCGGCGGTCCGCCGCCCGAGTCGAGGGGCGGCCCGCCGCCGCGCGGCGTCGTGACCAACAGCGGTACGGCTGCGGCCAGCATGAGCGGTCAGCAGGCTCCCGTCACCAAGCTCGACAGTCCGCGTCGGTCGGGGTCGGCCGTCGCGACCGAGGAGCCCGGTTTCGTCGAGTCGCCGACGAGCACCATCGACCGCGACAACCTGCCCGGTCAGGATCTGCCCGATCTGGATCAGATCCACCACACGGCCGACCTCAAGAAGCGTCCTTCCGAGGCGCCGCCTGCCGCGGCACCGTCGAAGGTTCCGCCGCGGTCGGCGCCGCGTCAGGTCGGGGCAGGTTCGGCTCTGCGTGCCGCGGTGCAACTGCGTCGGATCGATCCGTGGGCGACGTTCAAGATCGCCGCGGTGCTGTCGTTCGTCGGGTTCTTCATCTGGATGATCGCGGTCGCCGTGCTGTACCTGATCTTCGACGGCATGGGCATCTGGGATCAGGTGAACAACAGCTTCGGAACGCTCGTGGCCGACGAATCGAGCTCGGCCGGGGACGTCATCGGGGCGGGCACCGTTTTCGGTGTGGCGGCGCTTCTGGGTGCCGTCAACGCCATCCTGCTGACAGCGCTCGCGACGGTCGGCAGTTACATCTACAACATCTGTGCCGACCTTGTCGGCGGTGCCGAGGTGACGCTTGCGGATCTCGACTGAATCGAGCCGCTGACCAGCCGTTTTGGATGGTGGGGGATCCGTCGGGTAACCTCACTTCTCGGTTCAAGGGCCTATAGCTCAGGCGGTTAGAGCGCTTCGCTGATAACGAAGAGGTCGGAGGTTCAAGTCCTCCTAGGCCCACTGCGACGGAAGTTTTCGAACTCCCGAAATCGCATCCCGTCGACCGATTCCGGTCGGCACGGGGCCTTAGCTCAGTTGGTAGAGCGCTGCCTTTGCAAGGCAGATGTCAGGAGTTCGAATCTCCTAGGCTCCACCACTGCACGAACCGCAACGCACCACCGGACCCCGGTGGTGCGTTTCGCTTTTTCGCGCACTCTTTCCGTTCGCGCTCACCAAGATCGGGTGAGCGCGAACGCACAAGGTGAGCGATCAGGCGCGGACATACTCCATGAACGACACCCCGGTCTCGTAGTTCCGGCTGTCGACGAGTTGGAACCGTTCCGGTTTGTACGTCCCGGGCGAGAACAGCGGGATGCCGTCGCCGAAGAGCAGCGGCTGCCTCTTGAGGACCAGGCGATCGATCTCGCCGATCAACTGTGTCGCCAGGGACCCGCCGCCGCAGAGCCAGATGTCCTTGCCGTCCACGGACTTCAGCTCCTGCACGAGTTCGACGGGATCGCGGTCGGTGAACGTCACGCCGTCGACCGGTTCCGGCGGTCGGTGGGTGAACACGTACTGGTCGAGATGCCGGTAGGGACTCGGTGCCTCCGGCAGCCCGACGCCGTAGGTGTTGGCGCCCATGAGGACGGTGTCGAAGCCGCCGCCGCTCTGATCGATCCCGAGGGCCACCGCGTAGTCCGTCGGGATCGTGTCGGCGAACCGCTCGGTGATGTCGGCCATGTGATCGCCCTCGACGAGGAAAGCGTCGAACTCACCGTCCGGTCCCGCGATGTACCCGTCGAGGCTCACGGCCACGTAGTACACGAGTTCTCGCATGCTCACTCCTATCCACTTCAGGTGTAGTGGATAGGAATGTACAACAGATGTAGTGGTTCCCGCTATGGTCTTGTCCATGGCCCGAAACGACGAACGACGCCGAGCCCTCGCCGATGCGGGACTGACGGTGCTCGCGACAGCGGGTGCACGCGGACTCACCCACCGCGCAGTGGATCGGGAGGCGGGCGTTCCCCAGGGGACGACGACGAACTACTTCCGCAACCGCGCAGCGTTGCTCCAGGGGCTCGTCGAGCGCATCGGGGAGCGACTGGCGCCCAGCGACGAGTTCATCGCCGCACGGGCCGGCCAGCCACCCAGTCGGGCGCTGTTCGCACAGTATCTGCGCAACATCGTCGAACGGCTCCTCGCCAACCGGGAGGTGACGATCGCCCTCATCGAGTTACGACTCGAGGGCATCCGCCGCCCCGAGGTGGCCGAGATCATCGGGGAGTGGCGTCGGACAGGCTTCGCCGGCGACGTGGCGTTCAACGAGCAGGCGGGCCTGCCCGGGTCCGCGCACGAGATCGCGCTCTTCCACTACGCCGTCGACGGGCTGGTCCTCGACCGGCTCACCGGGCCACTGATGCCCGACGAGTCGCTCGCCGACATCGTCGACGCGCTGGTCGACGGGTTGCTTCCGGCCTAGCGGCCGCTACGCGGATTCTTCCGCGGCCTTCTTCACGCGATGCAGGACCTCGCGGGCCAGCTTCTCCGACGACGCCGGGTTCTGTCCGGTCAGCAGGTTGCCGTCGGCCTGGGTGTGGACCGTCCACGGCAGGCCGAGCGTGACCTTGAAACCCTCTTGCGTGAGCCGGTTCTCGAGGAGCCAGGGCGCCTTGTCGGCGAGTCCGGCTTGCTGCTCCTCGGCATTGCCGAAGCAGGTCACCGTACGACCGGAGAAGGCATTGACCCCGTCCTCGCCCTTGGCGGCCAACAGGATCGCGGGTCCGTGACACACGATGCCGATGGTCTTCTTGGCCCGGTCGGCCGCGATGAGAAGCGCTCCGGCGTCGGTGTCCACCGCGAGGTCCTCCATCGGCCCGTGGCCGCCGGGTACGAACACCGCGTCGTAGTTGGCGACGTCCACGTCGGACAGGGGGATCGGATTCTGGATTTCGGGGGCGGAGTCGATCACGTTCCGGAGTTCGTCGGCGCGCTCGACGGATCCGGCGGCGTCCGGGCTGAGGCTGCCCTCGTCGACCGGGGGACGCACGCCGCCCGGCGTCGCGACGGTCACCGCGAATCCGGCCTCCAGGAACACCTCGAGCGGCGCCACGGCCTCTTCGGCCCAGAAGCCGGTCTTGTGACTCGATCCGTCGTTCAGCGTCCAGGCGTCGGCGCCGGTCATGACGAAGAGAATGTTGTGCGTCATCTTGCGCTCCTTCGATTGCGGGGTGACCTGTGGCGGGTCAGTTGAGCCCGGTGAGTTCCGCCGATTTCTCCCACAAGCCGTCGATGATCTTCTGGTCGTGTGCCTGTCGGTTCTCGAGCCCGTTCGGCTTGTGCCGGCTGAAGTACACGCCGTTGACGGACGGATCCGCGCCGCGTTCGGCGAGGGCGATCAGCGGTGCGGCGCCCTGCTCGGGCGTGATGGTCACCAGGCGGGTGATCGGAGAGCGATAGGCGAGTCCGACGAACCGGGAGTCCCGTCCGAAGCTCGTCGCGGCCGGGCCGGGATGTACTGCGGCCGAATAGATCTTGTCGTCGGTCCACCGCTGTGAGATACCGCGCGTGAACAGGATGTTCATCAGCTTCGCCGTGCCGTAGGGGCGCAGCGCCAGTGCTCGGCGCTTCTCGAAGTCGAGATCGTCGAAGTCGACGTTGCCGGCCAGATTGCCGACGCTCGCCGTGTTGAGGACCAGCGACGAACCCGCCGCGGCCAGCCGGTCGCGCAGCAGGTGGGTCAGGAGGAACGGGGCGAGGTGATTGATCTGGAAGTTGGGCTCGTGGCCGTCCGCGGTGCGGTCCCGGTGATCGAAGGTGCCGCCCGCGTTGTTCATCAGGACATCGATGGACTCGACGCTGCCGGAGATCTGCGCGGCCAGATCGCGTACCTGGGCGAGGTCGGCGAAGTCGGCCGTGAACGCCGGCGCGCCGGTCTCGGCCGCGACGGGCGCCAGCTTCTGTGGGTTCCGGCCGACGAGTATCAGGTTCGTCGACGGCCCGGCCAGCGCGCGGGCGGCGATGGCTCCGATGCCGTCACTGGCACCGGTGAGGACGATGGTGCGTTTCTCACTGGCCATCTGCGGTGCCCTCCGATCCGCCGACGGCGTGATCCTTCGGGGCCTCGGTGTCGGGCGGGGCTGCGTCGTAGGCGGCCTTCTCCTCCTCGATGCGCTTGGTCTCACCGATGGGGGTGTCGCCCGACGTGGGGAGCACCGAGTCCGGGCCACCGCGCTCGGCGGGCTGCTCGGGCATGTCGGGGTCGGTCTTCAGCTCGTCTTCGGTGGTCGTCCAGTCGGGCTGCTCGTTGTCGGCCATCTCTCCACCATGCCTGAGGATCGGCGATACGTCACCGGTCGTCGGGGCGGTCCTCGGTAGGCCCGATGTCGGGTCGGCGGTCGGCGGACGGGGCGTCGACCATCGGGACCTCTACGTCGACGTCGTCACACGGGTCCGCGTGGGTCCGGCCGAAAGGATCATCGAAAGTGTTCCAAAACTCCTGTCCGGCAGCGAGTTCCACATCGTTCACGCAGGCGGCTCGCAGCGCCTCGTCGATCTCGTCGGGGTCGCCGCGGTGGACGAGGACAACCAGCGAGGAGTGGCGATCCCCGAACGTGTCGTCCCACCGCAATGCCCCGAGTGCTTGCCGTTCGGGTGTGACCCGGGCGAGCTGGTCGTCGTCCATCGCGGCCAGCCACCGGCCACCCGGCGCGACGCGCAGACCGCCACCGGCGGACTCCAGCCACAGGGCCTCGTCGGGTTGGGTGGCGAGCCACAAGCGTCCACGAGCACAGACCACGCCTTCCAGAAGCGAATCGATCGCGTCGTGGAGGCGACCCGGGTGCAGAGGGCGATCCGTGGAGAACTCCATCCAGGTGACACCGCAGTCGGGTTCGAGGGAGGGCTGGTCGAGGAACAGCGGGTCGTGCGGCCCGTCGATGCGTCCCCGCCGCGATGTGCGCGGGATCGCCGAGACGAGTTGCTGGATGAGCAGGGGAGTGATCGGACGTTCCGGCAGTTCGAACATCATCGGCGCCCTCGGCGCCAACCGTTCGAGGACGGCCATGAGGCGGGCGGACTCCCAACTGTCCCGGGCGGCGGGATCGCTGCCGACGACGACGAGCGCGTCGGCGAAGGTCACCTGACCGACTGCGACCTGTGCGAGGGTTCGCTCGTCGTCGGGCGGCACGGGCAGGACCTCGCACAAACCGAGGTCGCTCGTCGCGTGATGCAGCCAGACATGCTCTGCGACAGCGGTAATCGTCGACTCCACCCGTACATCCAGTGCGGCCGGTGCCGCGGGGATGCCCGGTAGTTCGTCCACGACGACATGCTCGATCGACCACGCGATGCGTTCCGGTTCCAGGATCGGATCGAGGGTGAGCACGACGCGTCGCACCGACGACCGCCGGTGAAGGCGTCGGAGTAGGGGCAGCAGATCCTCCCTCAGTGTGCACGAGACACAACCGTGGGCGAGCTCGATCACCGTGACCCCTTCGCGGTGTCGGCCGTCGGATTCCCGCCAGGTCAGGGTCCGGACCACGCGCCCGTCGCCCACGCCGCTCAGATCGTGGTGGACCTGCACCGTTCCGGGATCGGACGTCAGCGCGTCGCCGATCCGGCGAGATGTGGGTCGGTCCAGGCCGGTCACCAGGATGACCGGCGTTCGGTTGTCGGCAGGGAGGAATCGCATCTGCCCTTCTGCGGGGCTCAGGTCGTCCACGTCCACACTCCAGACTATTGAGAATCATTTCCATTTAGGCTGGATCGACGGTACCGTGGCGGCGACTCTAATGCCAATCATTGTCAATAAGGAGGACGTCATGTCACGTCGGTGCCAGGTCACCGGGCGCGAACCGGCCTTCGGCAAGCAGGTTTCGCATTCCCATCGGCGCACATCTCGTCGCTGGGACCCGAACATCCAACGGAAGCGCTACTTCGTACCCAGCGAGGGGCGGTACATCACCCTGCGGGTCAGCGCCAAGGGAATCTCGACCATCGACCGCCACGGGATCGAATCGGTGCTACGCACGATGCGGGCGCGAGGGGAGAAGATCTGATGGCGCGCAACGAGATCCGCCCCATCGTCAAGCTCCGATCCACAGCCGGCACCGGCTACACCTATGTCACCCGGAAGAACCGCCGCAACGATCCTGACCGCATGGTGCTCCGAAAATACGATCCCATCGCCCGGGCCCACGTCGACTTCAAGGAGGATCGCTGATGGCGAAGAAGTCCAAGATCGTCCGCAATGAACAGCGTCGAGACGTGGTGGCCCGGTACGCCGACCTCCGCGCGGAACTCAAGCGGACCATCGTCGCCCCCGGTTCCACCGGCGCCGAGCGGGCAGAGGCCCAGCGTCGCCTGCACGCCCTGCCACGAGACGCCAGTCCGACGCGCCTGCGCAACCGGGACGCCGTCGACGGCCGGCCCCGCGGCTACATCGGCAAGGCCGGGTTGTCACGGGTGCGGTTCCGCGAACTCGCCCACCGGGGTGAACTACCGGGCATCCACAAGTCGAGTTGGTGAGCAGGAGACCGTGATGAAACGCAGAAAACCCCGCGACGACGACCGTCCGGCCCGTAAGAAGAACCAGTTGCTCGCGCTCGGTGTACGAACTGACGGCCGGAACCCGGTGGATTACAAAGACGTTCAACTTCTCCGGCAGTTCCTCAGTGACAAGGGACGGATTCGGAGTCGACGGCTCACCGGCCTGACACCACAGCAACAGCGTCAAGTTGCCACCGCGATCCGCAACGCCCGGGAGATGGCCTTACTGCCCTACAACTCCCGCTGAGGTGCCCACAACACAACGCCGCCCCCGGTTCGGACTCGAACCGGGGGCGGCGAATTGTGTTGATCGTCAGGAACTCACGGCGTGGGAGTCCTTCTTGCCCCAGGCCGGGGAGTTCTCGATCGCGCCGATGATCCGCGGGCGCAGCTCCTCGGCGCGAATGACCGCGTCGACCGAACCGACCTCGACGGCGCGCTGGATGCTGTGCACCTTGTCGAACTCGGCGGCGATCTCGCTGATCTTCTCCGCACGGACGGACTGCCGGATGTCGGCGAGCTCGGCGTTGAGGCTCGAGCGGTCGGTACCGGAGGACTCGGCGATGCTCGTCTCCAGCTCGCGGACCCGAGGATCGGCCGCGACCCGCTTGGCGACCTCGCCGGCGAACACCACCGCGGCGGCAGGCGCGCCACCGAGCACGGAGGCGAACGAACCGTCGATGGCCAGCACGGTCATGTTCGGGTTCAGCGCCTTCGAGAACACCACGAACGCACCGCCGTGGTAGCGCGAGATCACGCAGAACACGATCGGGCCGCGGAAGTTGACGATCGCGCGGCCGATCTCGGCGCCGTACTCGAGCTGGAGCTTGCGCATCGACTCCGGCGAACCGTCAAAGCCCGACAGGTTCGCGAGCACGACGAGCGGACGGTTGCCGCTGGCCACGTTGATCGCCCGGGCGGCCTTCTTCGACGACTGCGGGAACAGGGTGCCCGCGGTGTAGGTGTCGGGGCCGTCGGTGGGCTTGTAGCCACGACGCGCGACCTCACGCGACTCGATGCCCAGCATGCACACCGGGATTCCGCCCAGATGGACGTCGCACACGACGGCCGTCTCCGCGTCGGCCATGCCCGCCCAGCGTTCCAGGACGACGTGGTCCTGGTCGGCGACGGCGCGCATGACGGTGCGGATGTCGAAGGGCTTCTTGCGATCCGGGTTGTGCTCGCGCGAGAAGATCTGGCCCACCGTGGTGAAGTCACTGCCCGCGAGGACGTGCGGGTAGTCCGAGACGTCGCGGTCGGACGGATCGACCGTCTCCGCGCGGCGCGGAGTGCCCTCGCCCGGGAGCACGTAGGTGTGCTCGTAGTGGGACATCAGGACGTCGCGAGCCGCACCGAGATTCGGTGCCCAGTACTGGGCCTGGCCGTTCGGGCCCATCACGCGGTCGAAACCGCCGATGCCGAAGTTGTCCTCGGCCGAGACGCCGCCGGAGAAGTCCAGCGACTGCTTGCCGGTGAGGACCATCGCCGAATCCGGGGTCATCACCAGGATGCCCTTGGTGTGCATGAGCATCGTCGCCTCGGCGTTCCAGTACGGCTGCGCACCGACGTTGATACCCGCCACGACGATGTTGATCTCGCCGCCGTCCTGGGTGTACTCGACGACGCGCTTCAGTGCACGCGCGACCCAGTCCATGTTCTCGGTACCGGAGTCCATCGAGATCCGGGCACCCGAGGACAGTGCGTACCACTCGAGGGGCACCTGCATCTGCTCGGCGAGGTCGAGTGCGGCGATGACGCGGCTGCACTCCGGTTCCGACAGTGCGCCAAGCGATTTGGTCGGATCGCCGAGCAGGACCACGCGGGTGACGCCCTCGGGGAACTTCTCGGTCGGGGTGGTCACGACACCGGCGACCATCGCCGCGGTGTTACGACCCTTGGGCCGGTCGACCGGGACCAGGCGATGCTCGGCGTCGAGGTCGTATTCGGTGAAATCACCGAGGATCTCGGCCAGCTCGTACGGGTAGACGGTGTTGCGGGCCGCGGCGCGCTTGACCTTCTGGCGGTACTCGTCGACGGGCTCGATCGGCGCGTCGGACGGCTCGCCGACCTTGACGTCGAAATCGCCGGTCGCGTTGAGCGAGAAGCGAACCGAGACCTTGGAGAGTTCCCCGGTCTCGGGGTTGCGCCGACGCGCGATGACCTGGACCTCTTCGAGGCCGATTCCCCGTGTGACACCGCGGATGTGACCCGAGATCATGTCGAGGATCGACGCGTCGTCGTCGATCGGCGGCCAGACGTAGAGGACGATCCGGTTGGTGCTCGACGGCCGGGCCGCCCCGCGCTGGGCGCGGCGGATCGAGTCGGCACACGAGGCGAGCGTCGCCTCCGCGGTGGGCAGGGTCAGCAGACGGCCACCCGGCTCGCGGACCGCGGTGAGGTCGCGGACCTGGGCGAAGGCGATGAGTCGCTCGTCGGAGGGGTTCTCCCTTGCGACACAACGGAAGAGGTACACCTCTTCGTCGTCGGCGGAGGGCAGACGGGTGAGGTCGAACTTCCGCAGCCGCTCCATCCGCATCCGCTGTGCGATGTGCGGGTGCAGCCCGCGGATGAGGCGTTCCTCCGCCATGCCGGTCGCGGACTGACGGAACGTGACGTGATGATGCATCCGCGCGTCGCCGCGGCCGGCCACCGTGATGGTGACTCGGTGGACCTGCGGTGGGAGTGCGGCGTTGGAGACGATCTCGTGCAGGGTCTCGGCGAGGGCGTCGAAGCCGCTGGGCTGCTGCTCCCAACTGAGGTAGATGTCGGCGTCGACCGCGGCGGCACCGCGGGCGAGTTCGCCGAGACCGTTGAGCGCGGCGGGCAGGCCCGTGAAACCGACAGCCGCGGACATCAGGCTGCCGCTGTCACGATCGGCGACGACGAAGGTCGTGCCGCCGGCCTCGTGGTTGCGGATGTCCGAGAGACCCTTGTTGCCGTAGTAGCGGCGGGTCAGGACCTCGAGCATCACCTGGTTGTCGGTGGTGCCGCGCTCGATGCGCTGGCCGAGGAGACGGACGAGCGGCTCGGTGCTGCGCACCATGTTGTCGACGCGCTCGTCGCGGTCCGCGGCGTTCGGGTTCTCGTCGAGGTACCGCAGCTGCTTGCGCACGTTGCTGTAGACGCGGGCACGGTCGCGGAGCAGCAGCGGCTGGCCGTACCAGGCGTAGACGACGCCGCGGGCGAGGTCGGCGATGGCCGGGTAGCGCCTCTGGGTCGCGGCGATCAGGCGGTCGAGGGCAGGGCCGACGTCGTCGCGCAGCTCGTCACGCGGCGTCGGTTCCTGCAGCCACTCACGCAGCAGGGTGGTGATGACGGTGACCGAGCCGGCCGGGTTCTGCAGGGCCAGGAAGATGCGGAAGACCGCGGCCTCGAGTTCCGGGGTCCGGTCGAGTTCGGTGACGCCGTAGTGCCGCAGCGCCCGGCCGAGCTGGTCGTGGAAGGCGGCGGGCAGACCGTCGCGCTCCACGTCGAGGCTCTGCAGGTAGGTGTGGAAGTTCTCGCGGGCACTGTGAACGTGCTCGACACCGACCTCGTCGCTCGACGGTCGGTTCTGGCTCAGCTCGGCGAGGTCGGCGAACACGGTGATGAGTTCGAGCTCGTCGGCGAGGGGCCGGCGACCGCTGGCCATGACCGCGCGGCGCACGGCGAGGTAGTCGTCGAGCAGACGGGTGGCCTCGTCGGCGTCCACGTCGAAGCCGAGGAGCTGGGCGCGCAGGTCCTCCTGCGTGCGGGTGGTGCGCTCGTGCGCCTCGACCTCGGGCTCGGCGGGCAGGTCGAGATCGACGCCGGCGACCTCCTCCGGGGCCTCGTCGCCGTCGTCGTCCGCCAGCGGCTCGAGACGCAGCAGTGTCGCGCCGGTCTCAACCTGCGTGCCGACCGACACCAGGCTCTCCTTGAGCCGCGAGCGGACCGGTGCACGCAGCACGGTCTCCATCTTCATCGACTCGAGGACCAGCACGGGTGCGCCCGCCTCGACCTCGTCGCCGACCTGCAGCGGGGTGGCGACGACGAGTGCGGGTGCCGGGGAGCGGACGACGCCGCCCTCGTCCCGGCTGACGCGGTGGGTGATGCCGTCGACGTCGACGAGGTGGACGGGTCCGTGGGTGTCGGTGACGAGACGGAACCGCTCACGGTTGACCACGAGCTGGGCGGCGTGGTCGTCGAAGCGTTCGAGTTCGACGTCGGCGGTGTGGGTCTCGACACCGGCTTCGATGCTCACGCGGAAACGGTGTGCGCCGATGCGGGCCACGCGGACGCGGTAGTTGGCGCCGCGCAGCTTGAGATCGAGGGGACGGCCGCTCTCGTGCTGGACCTGCGGACGGCCGCCCGAGGCGGTCGACATCAGGCGCTGCTGCTCGACCTTCTCCTCTTCCTCGTAGGCGTCGATCGCCGCCGCGGTGAGCGCGATCGCCGAATGCTGATTGGCGACCAGGCCGCCCTCGGCGCGGACCCGGTCGATCCAGCCGGTGTCGGCGCTGCCGTCGATGACCTCCGGCTGGTCGAGCAGCTCGAGCACGAAGGACTTGTTGGTCGAGCCGCCGGCGATGATCACCCGCGTCTCGCGTACCGCGCGGCGCAGGCGGCCGAGCGCCTCGTCGCGATCGCGACCGTAGGCGATGATCTTGGCGATCATCGAGTCGAAGTCGGCGGGGATGGTGTCGCCCTCGCTGACGCCGGTGTCGACGCGGATTCCCGGGCCGGCCGGCAGTTCGAGGAGGTTGATGCGTCCCGGCGCCGGAGCGAAGTCGCGGTCGGGATCCTCGGCGTTCAGGCGGGCCTCGATGGCATGGCCGCGTTCGGTCGGCGGCTCGCCCTCGAGCTTGCCGCCCGCCGCGACGTGCAGCTGGGCGCGCACGAGGTCGAAGCCGTTGGTGATCTCGGTGATCGGATGCTCGACCTGGAGGCGGGTGTTGACCTCGAGGAACGCGAACAGCTTCTCGCCCGGGTGGTACAGGAACTCGACCGTGGCGGCACCGCGGTAACCGACGGCGACGGCGAGGCGCTCGGCGGAGGCCTTCAGCTCGGCGACCTGCTCCTCGGCGAGGACCGGCGACGCCGACTCCTCGACGACCTTCTGGTTACGACGCTGCACGGAGCAGTCACGGACGCCGAGCGCCCATGCGGTGCCCTGACCGTCGGCGATGACCTGCACCTCGACGTGGCGCGCACCGGTGACCAGGCGCTCCAGGAAGACGACGCCGCTGCCGAACGCACGGGCGGCCTCGTCGCGGGTGCGCTCGTAGGCCTCGCGCAGTTCCTCGTCGTTGTTGACCACGCGGATACCGCGTCCGCCACCGCCTGCGGTGGCCTTCAGCATCAGCGGGTAGCTGATGTCGGCGGCCGCGGTGAGCGCGTCGTCGATGGTGTCGACGGCGCCGCGGCTCCACGGCGCGACCGGCACGCCGACCTCCTCGGCGATCAGCTTGGCGCCGATCTTGTCGCCGAGCTTGCGCATCGCGTCCGGCGACGGGCCGACGAAGGTGATACCGATCCGCTCACAGAGTTCGGCGAAGACCGGGTCCTCGGCGACGAAGCCCCAGCCGACCCACGCCGCGTCGGCGCCGGTCTCGAGGAGGGCGCGCTCGAGCACCTTCATGTTGAGGTACGGGCGCGACGCTGCGGGACCGAGGTCGTAGGCGATGTCGGCCTCACGCACGAACGTGGCGGAGGCATCGACATCGGTGTGCAGCGCGATGACCTCGATCGCCTGCCCCGTTTCGGCGGACAGGCCACGGACGGCATGGATGAGGCGCATTGCGGCCTCGCCACGGTTGACGATGGCGATTCGGGAGAACATCACCGACTCCTTCGGTTCGTCGTGCCGAGGGTGTTTTCGGCACACGCGAGGTGGTTCATCAGATCGATAGTTGCGGACCGAAGCCATTACGCGCGAGTACGTTCACGCGCGTCGGCATCGGGTCGTCGCGACCCGGCAGCTCACCTGGACCGGGAACGCGCTGGGTGGAGACCCTTTTCGGCTATCAGATCTTCCTACCGAAAGAAATCGCGATTCGGTACCGATCGGCGATCTCCGCACGCTGAATTCGTGCCGAAAGGGCTGTGACCTGGGTCATAACGGACGGCGGCACCGTTCCGGATGGCCATCAGGCGGCGAAGAGGATCCAGCTGTAGATCACCAGGCCGAACACCAGGACGCCCAGGTAGGCCCAGCCCAGCCAGATCGCGACGTTGGCGAACGGCAGTCCGGACTCCCCCCGGGTGCGTCGAATCTGTGCACGTGCGCGGTAGCCGAGCACGAGACCGATCGGGAACGTGATGCCGAGCCCGGAGAGGATCAGGGCCCACACGGCCAAGCGATTGAGGCGTGGGCCGGACTGGGGAGCCACGTTGTCCTCCGGATCGTCCTCGAATGCTGGGTTGGTGTTTGCAGAGTAGGCCTGGGACACCGGTGTGACCGCCGTGCGGTCGTCGACGCCGGGCGTGTCGTCGGCGTTCTGCTGGGCAGGGGCTGCCGGAGCGGCCGGCGGCTTGACGAACATGGTGGCGTCGGCCGCGTCGGAGCGCCGGGTCTCGTCGTCGAGCGCGTCGGGACGCGACCGGGGAGGTTCCGGACGGGAGGGGGCCGGTCCCGGACGGGCGCCGAGGGCGTCCGGCCGCGCTGCGCCGGTCCGTTGCGTCGGACTGCTCTGCGGCGGATTCCCTTGTGGCGCACCGGGGTTCGTGCCGGGAGGCGGGCGGTGTCCGGCCGGGGGACGCCCGGCGGGGTTCAGCGGTCCGGGGTTGCCCGGGGGAGTGCCGGGAACCGGTCGCGGACGCGGGCCGGTCGTGTAGGCGCCGGCCGGACGCGGGGGAGCACCCGGGTCGCCGGTGGGGCCGGGACCGTTCGGGCGCGGAGGTTGCGGACGGGGGCCGCCGGGCTGACCGGGGCCGCCGGGACCGGGAGGACGGGGACCGCCGGGCGGGGGACCGGGCCGCTGAGACGATCCCGGACCGCCGGGACCCGCCGGACCACCGGGCGCGGGCGGCAGGGGCCCGCGAGGGCCGGGACGTCCCGAATCGGGCAGGTCGCGTCCGCGGGGCGGCGAAGGTGCGCTGATCGGCGCGCTCGGCACCCGCTCCCAGGGCGCGGTGCCGTGGGATCCGCCGGTGGGAGCCGTGCTCGACGACCCGGGGCCGGTCGGGCCGGGCCGGGTGGTCTCGGTGTCGCGGGGCTTCGCGTCGTCGGACATCGACCACAGCTCGCGTGCCCGCTCGGACGCGCCACCGGGGGAGGTGGGCGTGTTCGGAGGGCGCTCGTCGTCTGAGGTCACGTGTTCAAATTACCTGTGGATGCCGCCGACGCCCGGATCGACCGTCGGCGGTGTCGTCACGAGGCCTGTGATTCCGTGCTCTTCGCGAGGGCCTCACGGACCTCTTCGACGCGGGGAACGGTCGGCGAGACCGGCGGCGGATCCTGACGCGTACGACGCAGGACGACGACGCCGACACCGGCGGTGAGCACCGCTGCGAGCACGGTCAGCGCGGCGACGAGGTAGTTCTTCGGCATGCCGACCAGAGTGCCAGCCCGGCCCCCGCCCATGCCACCTCCGGCGATGTGACACTGCGCGCGCAGGCGGGGTCGAGAGCCACGTCTCGACCACCGAAAACCGCACAAGTGGTTGGATGGAGGGGTGACCACTCAGAAAACCTCCGCAGTCATCCACACCAACCGCGGCGCCATCAAGGTCGACCTGTTCCCGAACCACGCGCCCAAGACCGTCGAGAACTTCGTCGGCCTGGCCGACGGGAGCAAGGAATACAGCAAGCCGAACGCATCCGGCGGCAACTCCGGCCCGTTCTACGACGGCTCGGTCTTCCACCGTGTGATCGCCGGCTTCATGATCCAGGGCGGCGACCCGACCGGCACCGGCATGGGCGGCCCCGGCTACCAGTTCGGCGACGAGTTCCACCCCGAGCTGCAGTTCGACCGTCCGTACCTGCTCGCCATGGCGAACGCCGGCCCGGGCACCAACGGCTCGCAGTTCTTCATCACCGTCGGCCCGACCCCGCACCTCAACCGTCGTCACAGCATCTTCGGTGAGGTCACCGACCCCGAGTCGCAGCAGGTCGTCGACGCCATCGCGACCACGTCGACCGATCGTCAGGATCGCCCGCTCGACGCCGTCGTCATCGAGAAGATCGAGGTCAACTGACCTCTCCGGAACACACCGCCCCGCAACGGGCGGTGTGTTACCGGCATCCCGACCGCCCCACCGGCCTGTCCTGCAGCCGGTGCGGGCGGCCGGCGTGTCCGGACTGCCTTCGACCGGCGTCGGTCGGCCAGCATTGTCTCGACTGTCTTCGAGGTGATGGGGTCCAACGGACGCCGGCTTTCGGTGACCGCGGGGTGCGGCGCATGGCGACCACCCGCCTGTCCGCGGGCAAGCCGTACGTCACCTACACCCTGATCGGGATCAACATCCTGATCTTCCTGCTGTGTGCCGTCCAGGCCGGCAGCTTCGGCGACCCCGGGGCGGCCACCGTCTTCAGCTCTGGGGATCTCCTCAAGAGCGACGTCGCCGCCGGTGAGTACTGGCGCCTGCTGACGTCCGGCTTCCTGCATTTCAGCGTGATGCACGTGGCCGTCAACATGCTCTCGCTCTACATCCTGGGCCGCGACCTCGAGCTCGCGCTGGGAATGTCCCGCTACCTCGCGGTCTATCTGATCGCTCTGTTGGGCGGCAGTGCCGCCGTCATGCTCTTCGAGAACGACCGCGCCCTCACCGCAGGCGCCTCGGGCGCCATCTACGGCCTGATGGGCGCGATGCTGGTGATCATCCTCAAGGCCCGCGTCTCACCGGTGCCCGTCCTGCTGATCATCGGCTTCAACGTGGTGTTGTCGTTCTCGCTGCCCGGGATCTCCGTCCTCGGGCATCTCGGTGGTCTCGCCTTCGGCGCTGCGGCCACCGCCGCCATCGTCTATCTACCGGGACTGGTCCTGCCGGAGGGGCGTCGAACCCCGGAGGCGGCCGGCCGGGTCGGCTGGATCGCGCTGGGCGTGCTGTTCGTCGTCGCGCTCGGCCTGGGGATCGCCGGCGGGCTCACCTACGACGGACTCACCTACATCCGCTGACGGGCCCGGGCCTCGGGAGCCGGGTCGGTCAACGGTCGTCGTCGACGTGGAATCCCGCTGCGCGGAGTGCGTCGACCACCGACAACAGGTCGGTACCGAGATCCCAACGACTGAAGACGAGTAGTCGGGTGTCGTCGCGAGGTCCGTCGGATCCGTCCGGACGACCGGTTTCGGCGTCGTCGTCGAGGACGTCGATCTCGAGCTGTCCCACCCGGCGGCCGACGCGCCGCATCGACAGCAACCGGATGCGTTCGACGCGGTCGGGCGTGTAGCTGCGTCGTCCGGTCAGACCGCGCACGGTCAGCGTCGCCGGGTGCCCGACCGAGAGTTCGAGCCGTGGCCGCACCAACAACGTGTAAACGCCCAACGCGAACAGCAGCACGCCGGCGATCCCCATGAGGACCGAGCCCGCGGGATCGTTCGACACCACGATCGCGCCGGCGAGCAGGATCACGCCGCCGATGCAGCCCGCGACACCCGCTCCGACCGGCGTCGACCACGCGTGTGTGGATGAGTCAGCAGAGTTATCCACAGGAGTTACTCACAGTGGGGACTACTTACACACATGTTATTTCCACAGTGTGGATAACTTACACACATGTGTTTTCGCAGGTCAGAGCGTGACACGCAGGGAAGGATCGTGGATCGGATCAGCGCCACCGCATGGTCATCAACAGGCCGGCCACCATGAGGGAGAACCCGATGAGGAAGTTCCAGGAGTTGAGCTCGGCCATCCAGTGCAGGACCTGGCCCTCCGCGCCGTAAGCGGTGGGGGTGGCGGCGAGGTAGTAGACGACGAGCCAGGCGAGCCCGAGGAGCATCAGGCCGAGCATCACGCTCACGTAGATGGTGCTGGAAGCTCCGGCCTTGACCTTGACCGGAGTCCTGCTCGCGGTGTTGATCGTGTAGTCGGTCTTCTTCCGGACTTTTGACTTCGGCATGACATCCTCTGTTGTGCTGTACCGCAGCAGCGGTCGTACGCGTGCCCGGGACTCCCGAACGTCGTGGAGACCGATCGGTCCGGGGTCGGAAACACTCGACTTCTACGGTATCTCACCAGGTCGCCGACCGAGGTACCCGCTTTCGGCGGTAGCCTTTCCTGCGTGAGTCGCATTCTGGTCATCGACAACTACGACAGCTTCGTCTACAACCTGGTCCAGTACCTGGGCCAGCTCGGTGTCGAGGCCGTCGTGTGGCGCAACGACGACCCGCGGCTGACCCCGTGGGACACCGAACATCTGCGTGAGGCGGTCTCCGGATTCGACGGGGTGCTGCTCAGCCCCGGGCCCGGCACCCCGCAGCGCGCCGGCGCGACGATGCCGATGGTCGAGGTGGCCGCCGCCGAGGAGCTCCCGCTGCTGGGTGTCTGCCTGGGTCATCAGGCGATCGGCGCCGCGTTCGGCGGAACCGTCGACCGCGCACCGGAACTCCTGCACGGCAAGACCTCCCTGGTCTTCCACGACGACAAGGGCGTTCTCGCGGGCCTGCCGGATCCGTTCACCGCGACCCGCTACCACTCGCTCACGGTGCTGCCCGAGACCATCCCCGACGAACTCGTCGTCACCGGACGCACCGAGTCGGGCATCGTCATGGCGATGGCCCACCGCGAGCTGCCGATCCACGGCGTCCAGTTCCACCCGGAGAGCGTCCTGACCCAGGGCGGGCACAGGATGCTCGCCAACTGGCTCAAGACCTGCGGCATCGAGATCGACGAGACGCGCGTCGCGGCGCTCGAGGCGGAGATGGCCAGCGCGGTCGGCTGACGCGACCTTCGCTGCTTGAGGTGCAAAGAGTGCGACGCAACCCTCGCTGCTTGAGGTGCAAAGAGTGCGACGCAACCCTCGCTGTCTGAGGTGCAAAGAGTGCGACGCAACCCTCGCTGTCTGAGGTGCAAAGAGTGCGACGCAACCCTCGCTGTCTGAGGTGCAAAGAGTGCGACGCAACCCTCGCTGCCTGAGGTGCAAAGAGTGCGACGCAACCCTCGCTGCCTGAGGTGTGAGGAGCGCAAGCGACGAGCCACGAAGGCCTGGTGAGACGTCGTCGAATGCGCTAGTTCGGCAGCAGGCTCGCCTGGCCGATGATGATCGTGATCGGGCCGCCCTTGCGCGCCTTCGAACCCGCCGACGGTTCCTGCCCGACGACCCGTCCGTTGTCCGGACTGTTCAGCGGCACGTTCCGGGTCTGGCGTGTCAGCGTCGACCGTTCCCAGCCGGCCTGTTCGAGGGATGCCTGAGCCTCGGCGGGTGTCTTGCCGCGCAGGCTCGGGACGGTGAACAGGTTGCCCCGGGACACCGACAACTGCACCGTGCTGCCCTGCTCTGCCGTCGAACCGGGACCGGGAGAGGTGGAGATGACCTCGCCCGCGGGCTGGTCCGAGTCGACCGCGACCTCGTCGACCGACATGCCGAGCTCCTCGAGGACCGCGCGGGCACGATCTGCCGGCATGCCGACGACGTCGCGGACCGTGATCTCCTTGGGGCCGTTGCCCACGTTGAGGACCACCGGCCCGTTGACCGGCACCTCGGTGCCGATCTTCGGCGCGGTCGAGACGACCTTGTCCTTCATGTCGGCGGTCGAATCGACGCGCTCGGTCTTGACGTTGGTGAACCCGAGCACCTTGAGGGCGTCGAGGGCTTCGGCAGGCGTCTTGCCGACCAGGTCGGACGGTATCCGGTGACGTTGTGGACCGGTGGAGATGTAGAGCGCGACCTCGGATCCCTCGGTCGCCATGACACCCTCACCGGGTGTCGAGCGGGTCGCGAAACCGGGCCCGACGTCGAGGCTGGGTTCCTCGAGGACACGCACCTCGAACCCGGCTCGTTCGAGCGAGGACTGCGCGTCGTCGGAACTGAGTCCGGCGACCGCGGGCACGGTGACATCGGGATCGGACCCCGAACTCCACGGAGACCACAGGAAGAGTGTTGCGACGAGCAGCACGACCGCGGCGATCGCGCCGGCCATCAGCCAGCGAGGTCGACGACGCGGTGGGTCGTCGTCGGAGTCGGACCGGTAGTCGGCGACGCGTCGGTGGCTGCCACCGGCACGGGTGGGGATCGCGCGGCGCGGTGTGGTCGTCTCCGACCGGACCGGGCGTCGGGGGCCGGTGTCGATGAACTCGGTGCGCTCCTCGTCGGTGAGCAGCATCGGCGCCGACGGCTTGCCGCCCGCGAGCACCCGGATCAGGTCGGCGCGCAGATCGGCGGCCGACTGGTACCGGTTGTCCTTGTTCTTGCTCATCGCCTTGAGCACGACCGAGTCGAGCTCACGCGGGATCTCCGGACGCACATGCGACGGCCACGGCGGATCCTCGTGCACGTGCTGGTGGGCGACCGCGACCGGCGAGTCACCGGTGAACGGCGGCTCCCCGGTGAGCAGCTCGAAGAGCACGCAGCCCATCGAGTAGATGTCGCTGCGCGGGTCGACCTTGATGCCGCGGGCCTGCTCGGGCGACAGGTACTGGGCAGTGCCCATTACGGCGGAGGTCTGCGTCATGGTAGACGTGGAATCGCTCATGGCGCGGGCGATGCCGAAGTCCATCACCTTCACCGCGCCGGACTTGTCGATCATCACGTTCGCCGGCTTCATGTCGCGGTGCACGATGCCGTTGCGGTGCGAGAAGTCCATGGCGGCGGCGACGTCGGCCATCCACGTCATCGCCTGACGCGGGGCGATCGGACCGTTGGCCCGCAACACGTCTCGCAGGGTGTCCCCGTCGATGTACTCCATGACGATGAACGGCAGCGGACCGTCCTCGGTCTCGGCCTCGCCGGTGTCGAAGACCTGGACGATCGTCGGGTGGTTCAGCTTCGCCGCGTTCTGGGCCTCCCGCCGGAAACGCAGATAGAACGACGGATCGCGCGCGAGGTCGGCGCGCAACACCTTGATCGCCACGTCCCGGTGCAGCACCAGGTCGCGGGCATAGTGCACCTCGGACATGCCACCGAAACCCAGCGTTTCGCCGAGTTCGTAGCGGTCGGAGAGGTGGTGTGGTGTCGTCATCTGCCTCGGGGTCAGCCTGGGATCTCAGCTCAGCGGGTCGTCGGGGGTGGTATCAGCATGGCGCGGTGACCTAACACAGCGGGAACGGCACGCCGGGGAAGCACGGGGTGCCGGTGGCGGCCCCGGTGTCCGTGGTGTCGTCGGTGGTCGTCGGCGGACCGGGCGCGGTGGTCTCCGTCGTCGTCTCCTCGCTGGTCGTCGTCTCCTCGCTGGTCGTCGTGCGGGTCGGTCGCTGCGTGGTCGTGGTCTCGTCGGGTTCCTCGGTCGGGACCACGGTGGTGGTCTCGGTGACGATCGACGAGGTGGACGGCGCCGACGGGGCGGTGTCGTCGCCACCACTGCTGACCAGGTAGAACCCGATCAGACCGATCGCGCCGACGAGTAGCGCGGCGGCGACACCGGCCAGCACCTTCTGCCCGGTGGTCCAGCTGTTGTCGGGCGGCGGTGCGACCGGGGTCCGTGACGTCGGTCGCGGTGTCACGGGACGAGAGGCGGTACCCGGTGCCGTCGTGGCGCGGGTCGCGACGGTGTTGCCCAGCGCCGCGGCACCGGCAGCACCTGCTGCGGCGCCGGCGATCGCTCCCGGGCGCGGGGGGCGACGACCTGCACGGACGGCGGCCACCGCGTCGGCGAACTCGCCGCCGTTCGCATAACGCTGACGCGGGTCCTTGGCCATCGTGATCTCGATGAGCTCGCGGACACCCGACGGCAGGTTGGGCGGCAGCGGCGGCGGAGATTCACGGATGTGTTTCATCGCGACGGTGATCGCACCGTCGCCGAGGAACGGACGCCGGCCGGTGAGGGCCTCGTAACCGACGACGCCGAGCGAGTACACGTCGGACGCGGCGGTCGCCTCGTCGCCGGTGGCCTGCTCGGGAGAGATGTACTGGGCAGTGCCCATCACCATGCCGGTCTTGGTGACCGGGGCGGAGTCGACGGCCTTGGCGATGCCGAAGTCGGTGATCTTCACCTGGCCGGCCGGGGTGATCAGGATGTTGCCCGGCTTCACGTCGCGGTGCACCAGCCCCTGGCTGTGTGCGGCCTGCAACGCCCGACCGGTCTGCTCCAGCATGTCGAGGGTGTTGGTCAGCGACAACCGGCCGAGCCGGGAGATCACCGAGTTCAGCGGCTCGCCGTCGACCAGTTCCATCACCAGGTAGGCGAGCGGGTCGCCGCCGTTGTAGTCCGGAGTCTCGCCGTAGTCGAAGACGTTGGCGATGCCCGGGTTGTTGAGCTTCGCCGTCGTCTGCGCCTCCGCGCGGAACCGGGCGATGAACTCCGGGTCGCTCGTGTACTCGGCCTTGAGGACCTTCACCGCCACACGACGGTTCAGGCGCGTGTCGAGGGCTTCCCACACCTGGCCCATGCCGCCCGTCGCGATCAGGCGGATGAGCCGGTAACGATCACCGATGGTGGTGCCGTTCTGCAGGGTCATCGACTGCCACCTCCCACCAGTGAGTTGATCACTTCTCGTCCGATCGGTGCAGCCACGGTCCCTCCGACCGAATCCGCACCGAATTGTCCATTCTCCACCACGACGGCCACCGCGATCTGCGCGTTCGACGACGGTCCGAACGCGATGTACCAGGAGTACGGGGTGTCGGTGCTCGAACCGCTCTCGGCGGTGCCGGTCTTCGACGCGATCGAGACCGGTCCGCCGGCACCCGCGGTGGAGCGCTCGGACTCGATCATCATCGACGTCAGCTCGGCCGCCTGTTCGGGCGTGATCGGCTTGTTCGCGGTGCTCGGCGGTGTGGTCTGCAAAGTACGCAGATCCGCCGATTGGAGCTTATCGACCAGGTACGGCTGCATACGGACCCCTCCGTTGGCGACGGTCGCCGCGATCATGGCGTTCTGCAGCGGCGTCAGCCGCACGTCCCGCTGTCCGATGGATGCCTGTGCAAGGACATCGAGCGACGGGATCGGGCCCACGGTCGAGTCGACGACCGGCATCGGGATGTCCGGGCCGGGCTGATCGAGACCGAACAGGCTCGCGGTCTCGGTGAACTTGGGGATCGCGTCCGACATCTTCTCCGTCACCAGCTCGGCGAACGCGGTGTTGCACGAGTACTTGAACGCCGTCTCCAGCGACACGGTCCCGCCCGACGAACCGGGGCAGGTCTCGCCGCCGTAGTTCGGCAGCGACACGTTGGTGCCCGGTAGCGGGAAGCTCGGGGCGGCGGTGAGACGGATGCCCGGGGTGATGTTGTCGCGCAGGGCGGCCGCCGACGTCACGACCTTGAAGGTCGATCCCGGCGGGTACAGCTGGCTGATCGCGCGGTTGAGCATCGGCTGCGCGGTGTCGCCCGGCCGGTTCCACGCCTCCCAGCTGCTCTCGCGGACCTCCTGGTCGTGGCTGGCCAGCTTGTTCGGGTCGTAGCTCGGGGTCGAGACCATCGCCAGGATCTTGCCGGTGTTGGGCTGCAGCGCCACCACTGCGCCGCGGCACGGTCCGTCGCACGGTCCGTTGAGCATGGCGCGGTAGGCGGCCTGCTGCACCTTCGGGTTGATCGTGGTGACGACGTTGCCGCCCCGCGGGTCGCGGCCGGAGAACATGTCCATGAACCGCTGGCCGAACAACCGGTCGTCGGAGCCGTTGAGGATCGAGTTCTCGTAGTGCTCGATCTGGCTCGCGAGGTACTGGAACGAGTAGTAACCGGTGACCGCCGCGAACGCCTCGGCACCCTCCCGCGGGTACTGACGCAGGAACTTCAGCCGACTGCCGATGGGCACCGACAGCGCGATCACGGTGCCGTCGGCGGTCGTGATCAGGCCGCGCTGGCGCGAGTACTCGTCGAGCAGGACCCGGTTGTTGCGCGGGTCGGTCTTCAGGGCGTCGGCCTTGAACACCTGGACGTAGGTGGCGTTGGCGAGCAGCGCGACGATCATCACGATCACGGCGATCGAGACGTTGCGGATCGGTTTGTTCACTTGCGCTTCACCACCTGGGTGGGCAGCGCGTCGACCGGCTTGGCCGTCGGACGCTTCTTGACCGGATCGAGTTCGCGGGCGGCGTTCGAGATCCGGATCAGCAGCGCGACGAGGATGTAGTTGGCCAGCAGCGACGAACCGCCGTACGACAGGAACGGGGTCGTCAGACCGGTCAGCGGGATCAGCTTCGTGACGCCGCCGACGACGACGAAGATCTGCATGGCGATGGTGAACGCCAGACCGGTCGCGAGGAGCTTGCCGAAGCTGTCGCGCACGGCGATGCCGGTGCGCAGGCCGCGGTGGATGAACACCATGTAGAGCAGCAGGATCGCGAAGAGGCCGGCGAGCCCGAGCTCCTCACCGATGGTCGAGATGATGAAGTCGGTGTTGGCGAACGGCACGATGTTGGGCCGCCCGGATCCGAGGCCGGTGCCGAACAGGCCGCCCGTGGCCAGGCCGAAAAGGCTCTGACCGATCTGGTAACCGGAGCCGTCGAAGTCCTCGAAGGGGTTGAGCCACACCGAGACGCGGGTCTGCAGGTGGGAGAAGATCGACCACGCGATCACCGCACCGATCGCGAACAGGCCGATGCCGAGGACGAGCCATTCCACGCGCGAGGTCGCAACGTAGAGCATCGTCAGGATCGTCGCGAAGATCAGCAGCGACGTACCGAGGTCCTTCTGGACGACCATCACCGCGATCGCGATCGCCCAGGCGGCGAGCAGCGGACCGAGGTCGCGGGCGCGGGGCAGGTCGACGCCGAGGACGTGCGGGCCCGCGGTGATGAACAGGTCGCGCTTCGACACCAGGACCGCCGCGGCGAAGATGATGATGAGGATCTTGGAGAACTCGCTGGGCTGGATCGAGAAGAACGGCGTGATGATCCAGTTCTTGGAGCCGTTGATCTCCGAGAACGCGCTCGGCAGGATCGCCGGGATGATCAGGAAGATCAGTCCGCCGAGGCCGAGCGTGTAGGCATACCGCGACAGCGTTCGATGATCGCGGATGAGGATCAGCACCGCCGCGAACGCGATGATGCCCAGACCGGCCCACAGCAGCTGTTGGTCGGCGTTGTTCGTCGCCTGGGTGGGGTTCATCGACTCACCGGTGTTGCCCGACCCGAGGTCGAGGCGGTGGATCAGCACCAGACCCAGCCCGTTGAGCACGGCGACGACGGGCAGCAGGATCGGGTCGGCGTGCGGCGCATAGCGTCGGACGACGACGTGGGCGACCCCGAACAGCGCCGTGTACGCGGCGACGTACTTGACGATGTCCCAGGTCAGGCTCTGACCCTGCGCGGCCTGGACGATGAGCAGGGCGACCGTCACCAGGCCGATCGCGAACACCAGCAGGAGCAGCTCGGCGTTCCGGCCGGTGCTCGTCGCGGGTTCGCGAGGCGGGGCGTGCGGGGCGGGCGCGGCTTGAGTCATCTCACCTGCTGCCGGCAGCTGGTGCCCGCGTCCTCTGGAGGTGCGGGCTTGTCGGACGGTGCGGGCGGTGCCACGGACTCGGTGGCGCCGCGCTGCGGGATGCCGGACGGTGCCGCGGTGGCACGGGGAGCGGGCGGTGCGCTCGACGCGGGAGGCGGCGGGGTCGCCGAGGACGGCGGCGGGGGAGTCGACGAGGGAGCGTTGTCGCAGCGGAAGGTGAGCTCCTTGGTCACCACGCCCTCGATCTCCTCGGCGCTGCGGTCACGGATCATCACGTTCTTCACCGACTGCGCCGGCCCGGACACCAGATCGTCGACGTTGAGCGGCACCTCGCAGGTGTCGTCGTACGGGATGAAGGTGTAGGTCGGCTTCTCCTGGTCGAGATCCTCGACGCAGACGCGAGTGACGGGCTTGCTCATGGACACGAAGAGGACGTCGGCCGGGGAGCCCTGGTGGATCACGACGTCGCCCGCGGAATCCGCGGCCACGTAGTAGTTGCTCCGCACGATCGAACGGGTCACGAAGAACCCGGCGACCAGCGCGACGACGACGGCGAGGACGACACCGACGGCGAGCCACCGGCGCCAGGTGCTCTTGTGCTTCGCCGGCTCCTCCGCCTCGGTCAGCACCGTCGGGCGCTGTGGCTCGGCGGGCGGCGGACGCAGCGCAGCGGCGCGTCCGGCGGCGGTGGCCGGGTCGGGGGTGTAGGACTCCTCGTTGCCGCCGGCGGCACCGCCGACGATCGGCCGGGAGTCGCCGTACTCGGTGTCGACGACGTCGGCGAGGACGACGGTCACGTTGTCCGGGCCGCCGCCGCGCAGTGCGAGTTCGATGAGGCGGTCGGCGCACTGCTTCGGATCGGCGATGGATCCGAGGGTCTCGGCGAGGGTCTCCTCGCTCACGACGTCGGACAGTCCGTCGCTGCAGAGCATGTACCGGTCACCGGCACGTGCTTCGCGCATCGTGAGTGTCGGCTCGACCTCGGAGCCGGTCAGGGCACGCATGATCAGCGACCGCTGGGGATGGGTGTGCGCCTGTTCGGCCGTGATCCGGCCCTCGTCGACGAGGGTCTGCACGAATGTGTCGTCGCGGGTGATCTGGGTGAGAACGCCGTCGCGGAACATGTAGCCGCGTGAATCACCGATGTGGCACAGCCCGATTCGGCTGCCCGCGAAGAGGATGGCGGTGAGCGTGGTGCCCATGCCGTCGAGTTCGGGGGACTCCTGGACCTGTGCGGCGATGGCCTCGTTGCCGGCGCGGGTGGCGCGGTCGAGCTGGCTCAGCAGATCGCCGCCGGGCTCGTCCTCGTCGAGCTCGGACAGGGCACGGATGACGAGCTGGCTGGCGACCTCGCCGGCCGCGTGTCCGCCCATGCCGTCGGCGAGCGCGAGCAGGCGCGGGCCGGCGTAGAAGGAGTCCTCGTTGTTGGACCGGACGAGACCGCGGTCGCTGCGCGCGATGTAGCGCAACACAAGTGTCACGGGCGCAACTCGATCACGGTCTTGCCGATGCGGATCGGCGTGTTCAGCGGGACCTTGACGGCGGTCGTCACCTTGGACCGGTCGAGATAGGTGCCGTTGGTGGAGCCGAGGTCCTCGACGTACCAGTCGTCACCGCGTCTGGAGAGGCGTGCGTGGCGTTCCGAGGCGTAGTCGTCGGTGAGGACGAGGGTCGAGTCGTCGGCGCGACCGAGCAGCACCGGCTGCTGGCCCAAACTGATCCGGGTGTTGGCCAGTGCTCCGTGCGTGACGACGAGATAGCGCGCCGCGCCGCGGACCCCGCCACCGCGTCGACGCTTCTCCGTGCCTCCCGAGTAACGCGGGATGCGCATGCCGCCGGCCGAGGCGATGTCGGCCCGAAGGGTCCGGATCACGGCGAAGACGAACAACCACAACAACAGCAGGAACCCGATACGGGTCAGTTGCAGCACCAAGCCCTGCATCTCGTGTGTTCACCTCCAGCGCCGTCACATCTCGGACCAGTCGTACTCGGTAAGCCGTACCGGGCGGGTGTCGATCCCGACTGCCGATGGCAACCGGCGGACCCCGTGTGCATCTTATGGGCAGTTGAGCCGAACCCGTTCATTCACATATGACAGTTCAGTATCAACCGCCCTCGCGGAGTCGCCCGGACCACGTCGATCAGCGGCCACCGTCGCCCGCGTTCGACGGGCGCAGGACGGCGGTTGCCGGGACTACTGGAACCGGACGGTGATGTCCGAGTGACCCACGCGGATGCGGTCTCCGTCGGCGAGTTCCCAGGTGTTGACCTGCAGGTCGTTGACCGTGGTGCCGTTGGTGGAGTTGAGGTCGGTGAGCATCGCGGTGGTGCCGTCCCAGCGGATCTCGACGTGGCGACGCGAGACACCGGTGTCGGGCAGACGGAACTGTGCGTCCTGGCCGCGGCCGATCACGTTGGAACCCTCGTGCAGCTGGAAGGTGCGGTTGCTGCCGTCCTCGAGGAGCAGGGTGATCGACGACGGGGCGTAACCGGCGGCGGGGCGTCCCGCGCCGTAACCCTGGTCGTAGCCACCCTGGTAGTCGTAGGCCGCCGGCTGCTGGCCGTAGCCCTGCTGCGCGTATCCCTGGTCGTAGCCTCCGGGCTGCTGGCTGTAGCCCTGCTGTTCGTAGCCGGGCTGTGCGTAGCCCTGCTGGCCGTAGCCTTGCTGGTCGTAGCCGGGCTGCGCGTATCCCTGGTCGTAGCCTCCGGGCTGCTGGCTGTAGCCCTGCTGTTCGTAACCGGGCTGTCCGTAGCCCTGCTGGCCATAGCCTTGCTGGTCGTAGCCGGGCTGCGCGTAACCCTGGCCGTAGCCGGGCTGCTGACCGTAACCCTGCTGCTCGTAGCCGGCGGGCTGCTGTCCGTAGGCCTGCTGGTCGTATCCCTGCTCGTAACCGGCCTGCTGGCCGTACTGGTCGTAACCGGGCTGTCCATACGCCTGCTGGCCGTAGCCCTGCTGCTCGTAAGCCTGCTGGTCGTACTCGGGATCGGCGCCCCTGCGCTGGTCGTATCCGGGGTTCTGAGTCATCTTGGGGGCTCCTTGGTCGGGTGCGTCGGCGGGAAGAGCTTGTGCGGCCGGGCGAGGATTCGGGGCCGGGGGACCGGCCGGTGGGCGGGGGGCCTTCGGTGGTGCGCCGTGTGGTTGTCCCGAACGCGACGGCACCGGGCGGGGCCTCGCGTCAGGGTTCACCGTGCCGCGCGCACGGAAGATCCCGGTGTGCAGGGATGGCGATTGTTCGAACTCTACGACGACCTTGCCGTAGGTCTGCCAACCGTTGTCCTTGATGAAGTGTTCCAAATGCTTCGAGAAAGTCTTGCGGTTCAGTTCGTATTCCGCAGCGATGTGGTCGTGATCGCTCGGACTCAACAGCAATGTGTAGCTGTTGGCCGCGAGGACGGTACCGTCGCCGAGGTCTTCCAGCGACTCCTCGGCTTCGCGCTGAAGGCCGTTCTCGATCTCCTGTGGAGCCACCTGACCACCGAAAACTCGCGCAAAACCGTCGTCAACAGCGCCTTCGAGCTTGCGTTCAATTCGTTGCAGGATCCCCACCGAGACCTCCTTTCGCGGCATTCGAGCGTGTCGCCGTGCATATGGCCTTGTTTGATGATAGCGACAAGAACGGACAACTGTGCCACCGCGACAACTGGTGCATCGTGTGTAACACCTGCCTCATGGGTCTGGCCAGCCACTGGTGCCGCAGGTCACCAGCCCTCCGAATGCCCGCGAACACCCGAGTTTTGTAGTAGGGGCGCCGTGCTGTTATCGTCGTCCAGTCGCCGGACGTAACCAGTCCGACGACATGCCCGCCGGATTTCCGGCGGCCACGGGCGAGTGGCGGAATGGCAGACGCGCTGGCTTCAGGTGCCAGTGTCCTTCGGGACGTGGGGGTTCAAGTCCCCCTTCGCCCACACGGTGAAAGAGGCCGGATCGCGGAAACGCGGTCCGGCCTCTTTTCTTATGCGCAAACCCACCCTTTTTCGGCAAACCCAGCACCCGGTGGGGTGGTGGATCCGGCGAAAAAGGGTGGATCTGTCGGGGGCTACTTCTCGCGACCGACGACGCGCGTCGCGAATCCGTCCAGTCGCAGCTGCAGCGACTGGATCCGCTGCTGCCGCACGGCTTCCGGATCATGACCGCCGAAGACCGGCGGCGGCTTCATGCGCACGTTCTTCGAACACTCGAAGTTCGAGCAGATCAGGGTGCCGACGGTGTCGCCCTTGCGGCCGGCGGCACCGGCGAGCTTCGCGCTGAAGAAGGCGACGTCGTTGGGCAGCAGGACGTCCTCGCAGAACGAACACAGTGGCCGTTTGCGCGGCTGGCGTCCGCCCAGGCGGAGCATGATGCCGACGGGCTCGTCGTCGGTCGGGATGACGACGTAACCGACCATCGGCTGCTTGGGATCCCGCCAGCCGACGAAATCCTTGCGCTCCCAGTTCAGTTCCTTGAAGTCGGGCGGCAGGACGATCGACTTTCGTTCGCGGACGGTCGCATTGACGAAGGATCGACGGATCTCGGATTCGGTCAGGGCATGCATGAGTGAGAAACACCTCGGGTGTCGGGAAGGGTGAGTGAGGGCGCGCGTCGACCGGCGCGGTCCGCGGATGCGGTACTCGCGCCGGTCGGGGCAGGTCACTCAAGCGCCGGCGTGCAGGACGCCGACGACCCCCTCACGCCCAGCGGGCGACGACACGGAATACATGATCCCGATGCTCGCGCCGTGGCGCCGCTCTGTCAACGCATTAATGCCAGCGGTCCAGGGGAGCAGTACCGGCGTCGTCAGCCGGCCAGCAGACCGGCGACCTTCACAACTCGCTGCGCCAGGTGGGCGAGGGCGGCCTTGGTCGCGTCGTCGAGACCGTTCTTGTTCTCCGGGCCGGTCACGTGCGAAACGCCGTACGGGTTACCGTCGGCGAACTTCAGCCCCTCGGTGTAGCCGGGCGGTACGAGGATGCCGCCGAAGTGCATCAGCGAGGTGTACAGCCCGGTAAGGGTCGTCTCCTGTCCGCCATGCGCCGTCTGGCTCGAGGTGTAGGCGGCGTAGGCCTTGTCGGCGAGCTTTCCCTCGGCCCAGAGTCCGCCGAGGGAGTCGATGAAGGTCTGGAACTGCGACGCCGTGCTGCCGAATCGGGTCGGGGAGCCGAAGATGACGCCGTCGGCCCAGACGATGTCGTCGCCGGTCGCGCTCGGCAGATCTTTGGTCGCCTCGTAGTTCGCCGACCAGGCAGGGTTCTCCGCGAAGGTCTCCGGGTCCCGGGTCTCCTCGATGTGGCGGACCCGCACCTCGGCACCGGCCGCCTCGGCGGCGGTCTTGATTTCGTCAGCCATCGCCGTGCCGTGTCCGGTGGCCGAGTAGTAGATGATCGCCAGTTTCGTCATGTCACTCCTGTCTCGGTGGTTGCGACTTTCCGTAGGCGGGTACCCGTGTTCGGTGATGCGACACCCACACGCGCCGCGCGAAGCCGTCGACGGGATTCGTCACCCGTCGACCGGCGGATAGGTGGAGCGATGCTGCACATCGGCACCTCGGGTTGGCAGTACAAGGACTGGCGCGGCGCGTTCTACCCGGAACAGGTCCCGCAGCGGGAGTGGCTGGACTACTACTCGGAGCGGTTCACGACGGCCGAGGTCAACAACACCTTCTACCGGCTGCCGGACAAGACGGTGTTCGAGAACTGGGCCGAGACCGTACCCGCGGACTTCCGGATGGCGGCGAAGATGAGCCGCTACCTGACGCACGTGAAGCGGCTGAAGGAGCCGGCCGAGCCCGTCGAGCGTTTTCTCGATCGCGCCGCCGGCCTGGGCACCAAGCTCGGGCCTGTCCTCCTGCAGCTCCCGCCCAATCTGCAGGCACAGCCCGATGCCCTGGCCGCAACCCTCGAGCTCTTCCCGGACACCGTCCAGGTCGTCGTCGAGCCGCGCCACGAATCCTGGTGGACCGACGAGGTGCGAGACGTTCTCGAACGGCACCACGCCGCCTTGTGCTGGGCCGACCGCAAGAGTCGATCTCTCACCCCGCTGTGGCGGACGGCCGACTTCGGGTACCTACGTCTGCACGACGGCACCGCCAAGCGGCCGATGAGTTACGGCGTACAGGCCATCGACAGCTGGCTGCGTCGTTTGTGGGACATGTTCGACGACGAGTGCGACGTCTACGTGTACTTCAACAACGATCCGGGGTGCGCCGCGATCGACAACGCGCGCACCATGATTCGCAGAGCCCGGGCCCTGGGGATGCCGGTGGCGACGTTCGACGCGGCGTCCGTCGAGTGAGCGAGAACACGTCCCTTTAATTGGTATCCGGTATGCCAATTTATGTTTTACTTTCGGCATGCAGCTGACACGCTTCACCGACATCGGCCTCCGGGTCGTGATGCGGCTCGCCGTCGCCGGTGAACAGCAGGGGGCTGCAACACCTCTCACCACGAGGGATCTCGCGGAAGAGCTCGCCGTCCCGTACACGCATGTCGCCAAAGTCGTCGGCAGACTGTCGGAGATGGGCGTCGTCCACGCGCGCCGTGGCCGTACCGGCGGTCTGACGATCACCGACCTCGGTCGCGAAGCGCGCGTGGGCTGGCTCGCGCGATCCCTCGAGGGTGACGGGGAGGTCGTCGATTGCGAAGGCCCGCAGCCGTGCCCGCTCCGACGCGGATGCCGTCTGCGGGGAGCGCTCGCCCGTGCGGCCGCCGCCTTCTACGACAGCCTCGACTCCGAGACCGTCGCCGACCTCGCCGCGGAACCGACCACGGCGGTGCTGCTCTCGCTGTCGCCGCGCCCACCAGGTGAGCAGGCCGGTTGACCTTCTCGCCGCCCGAGGTGCGGGGAGCGCTCGCGACGAGCCACGAAGGCCTGGTGACAAACGAATGATCACCGCCGCAAAGACTTCCGGCCACCCGCCGGAACTTCTATCCCGATGAGCAAGTGAACAAAGGAGTTCTCATGCTGTCCGACACCCAACGCGCCACCCTCGCGGCGACCCTGCCCGCAGTCGAGGGAGCGCTCCCGGAGATCACCCCGCGGTTCTACCGTGGACTCTTCGACGCGCATCCGACCCTGCTGGACAACATGTTCAACCGGACACACCAGAAGTCCGGTGAACAGCCGCAGGCCCTCGCCGGGTCGGTCGCCGCCTTCGCGCGCCTCCAGCTCGAACCCGACGTCCGGCGTCAGCGGTTCATCCTGGACCGGATCGCGCACAAGCATGCGTCGCTGGGTGTCACCGCCGATCAGTACAAGGTCGTTCACCAACATCTGTTCGCGGCGATCGTCGAGGTTCTCGGCGATGCCGTCACGCCGGAGGTCGCCGATGCCTGGGATCAGCTGTACTGGGACATGGCCGATCTTCTGATCGCATCGGAATCCGACCTGTACGCCGCCACGGGTGTCGAGCCCGGTCAGGTGTGGCGTGAGGTCACGGTGAGCGATCGCGTGCAGGTCTCGCCCGACACGATCGCCCTCACCCTCGCGGCGGTCGACGGCGCCCTCCCGAAGTTCCGTCCGGGACAGTACATCTCGGTGCAGGTTCCGCTGAGCGACGGTGCCCAGCAGATCCGTCAGTACAGTCTGACCGGCTCGCCCGACGACGCCGAGTGGCGCTTCAGTGTGAAGCTCGCCGGCGAGGTCTCGGCACACCTGCACGAGCACGTCTTCGAAGGCGACACCCTGAAGGTCAGCACTCCGTTCGGCGACCTCGTCCTGCCCGACGACGATGCCCCGCTGCTGCTGGCATCCGCCGGGATCGGGTGCACGCCGGTGATCGGCCTGCTGACCGCGCTGGCAGAGAAGGGCGATGCCCGTCCGGTGACGGTCCTGCACGCCGACCGTTCCCGCGACCGCCAGCCGCACCGCGGAATGCTTGCGGCGCTGGTGGACTCGCTGCCGGCGGGCAATCTGATCCAATGGTACGAGAACACCTCGCCGCACATCGTCTCCGATTCGGTCCGAGTCGGCCACATGTCGTTGGACAATGTCGAGGTGCACCCCGAATCCAATGTCATGCTCTGCGGCCCCACCGGATTCCTGTCCTCGATGCGCGAGGAGTTCCTCGGTCGCGACATCGCGGAGAGCCGGATCCACTATGAGACCTTCGGTCCGGAACTCCTGCGGTCGAGCGCGCGATGAGCACCTCCGCGGCGGTCGTCACCGCGCTCACCTTCGTGTGGCTGGGCATGGTCTTCGCGATCTCGTTCCTCGAGGCGCCGTTGAAGTTCCGCGCCCCCGGCGTCACCCTGCCGATCGGTCTCGGGATCGGGCGGCTGGTCTTCCGTGCGCTCAACGCCGCGGAGGTTGTGTGGGCGACAGCGATCCTGGTCGCCGTCGTGCTCGGTTCGTGGCCCGGGGTGGCCACACCGATCGCCGCGGGAGTTGCGATCGCGGCGCTGGCGATCCAGGTCGTGGCAGTGCGGCCGGCCCTCACCAAGAGGTCCGACGCCGTGCTGGCCGGGCACGATGGTCCGCGTAGCTCAGCGCATCTCGTCTACGTCGCCTTCGAGGTGATCAAGGTGGCCGCGCTGATCTGGCTCGGCGCCGCGGTCCTGGTCAGCGCGACCTGACCGAGCAAACCCGGCCGGCGTCGCTCATCGGTGGTCGTCGACGTCACCGATGAGCGATGCGGCCAACTGCTCGGCTTGCGTGCGGATCTCGGGTACGGCGGTGGTCTCCCAGAGTTCGCCGCGACGCAACGATCCGAGGGTCCAGATCGGTCCCCGACGACCGTCGGCGTCGAGGACGCGCCCATGGTCGGTGATCAGGCCCAGGCCAAGGTCATCGGTGGTCGCGAGCCGGGCGTCCAGTACCGAATCCAGGACGGGATTGCCGAGTTTACGCAGGTCCGGCTGCGGACCGGTGCAGTTCACGATCCATGCATAGGTGCGTTCGTCGTCGCCGGTCGCGACGGTGAGACCACCGGGGACCGCGTCGACGCGGTTGATTCGTCCAGAGCGCACGACGAGGCGTCCCGATCGCCGGGCCTCGTCGACGAGTTTGCCGCTCGACGGGGGCATCCGGTGCCGACGCACGAGCCAGTCGCCGGCCAGTTCGCGGACGAAGGTGCCGCGGTCCGCCTCGTCGAGCCGGGCCCACAGTTCGGCAACGCGGTAGCGCACACCGTCGACGCCGGGGCGCCAATTCCCCAGTAGGCGTTCGATTCTCGCGACATGAGTGGTCACAGCGGCGCGGATCTCGTCGAGGCTGTCACCCCAGGTCGAGATGTCGGGGACGACTTCACCGAGGTAGGTGTCGGCATGCCGCCGGGGGAGTCGGCCGCCGCGTGAGATGGCCTCGACGCGACGGTTGCCGCCCGACTTGAGCAGGCTGATGGCCACGTCGACCATCGTGAGACCGGTGCCGATCACGAGGACGTCCCCGCTGTCGGCCAGTACCGGTTCGAGGGCATCGGGCAGCCACGGGTTGGCGACGTAGCGGGGTTGATCGCTCAGGTCGCAGGGCGCCCAGCCGTTCCCGACACCGGGGAGTCCGGTCGCGAGCACCAGCCGGTCGCCGTCGAGGACGCTTCCGTCCGCCGTTGTCACCCGAACTCGCTCGCCGACGGCGGCGACGCCGACCGCGCCGTCACGCACGAACCGGACACTCAACCGGTCGCCGGCCCGTTCGCATGCCTCGGCCAGTCGCGTCCGCAGGTAGCGCGCCCACTGCGCGCGCGGTGCGAAGAAGTAGTGCGCCTCGTCGCCGGAAACGAGCCCCCCGGCACGGCACCAGTCCACGAAGTCGAACCGCTCATCCGGGTCCACCGACATCCCGGATGCCGGGACGTTCAGCAGATGGGCGGGATCCCTGGTGCCGAACGCGGGACCCGCGACCTGGTCGATCGGATCCACGACGACGACCTCGAGCGCTCTTGCCTGTTCATCCGCGGCCACCAGACGAGCCAGATGGAACACGACCAGAGACCCGGCGGCGCCCGCGCCGATCACGATGACGCGCATCAGCCGACACCGGCGCCGACGGCGCGGGCACAGCCGGAACCGCTTCGTGGACGGGGACGCATTCGGAGCACCGATACTTCTTACCGCAGACATGCCAGGGGGTTGGTAGAGGACAGGTGACCAGTGTCCGCGATCACCTCGCTCTGCCGTGGTCTTCGCCTTGATCTGGTAGTTTAGAGCGAACCCATGTAGATCGGATCATGTTGTGACAGAAGCGAATCAGCCCGGATCGAACAAGTCCGGACGACGCCCGGCGTACGAGATCGTGGCCGACGCGCTTCGGGTACGCATCCTCGCCGGTGAGCTGACCCCTGGTACTCGTCTGCCCCCGGACATCGAGCTCCGCGCCGAGTTCGGCGTCGGACAGAGCACGGTCCGAGAGGCCATCCGGACCCTCGCCAGCGAGAACCTGGTCCACACCACCCGCGGGGTGACCGGGGGTACGTTCGTCGCCAAACCCGACATCGGTCAACTGAGCGCGCACCTCGAGGCGGGAGTGACGCTCCTCGCGGCGGCCGAAGGGGTGACCGTCGACCAGCTCATGGAGGTCCGGCAGCTCACCGAGGTGCCCGCCGCCGGCGTTGCCGCCTACCGTCACACCGAGGCGCACCTGGAAGAGTTGCGCGCCACCATCTTCGATCCCGACGCCGGAATCGGTCCCGAGGTCTACGCGAGCAATCAGGAATTCCACCGCATCCTGCTGCGCGCGGCGGACAACCCTCTGCTCGACCTCATCACTGTCCCGGTGTTCCGCGTCATCGGCAGCCGATTCAGTCGCGATGTTGCGCCGGAAGGGTTCTGGCGATGCGTGGACGAAGACCACCGCGCGCTCCTCGACGCGGTGGAGCGCCGGGATTCGATGACGGCGATGACCCTCATGCGCCGGCACCTCGACCATCTCGGCGACGTCTACAAGCAGATGGACCTGCTCAGACGTCAGAGCTGACGCGGACGGGCGGGACCCGCAGGTGCCACTCACTGTGCGCCTGGATCTGTTCGGCCAACGCGAGGAGAGCTCCCTCGTGTAGGCGCGCAGCGGTCAGTTGTGCACCGATCGGCATACCGGATGGATGCACCCCGACCGGGAGAGCGAGGGTCGGGCCGTCGTGCAGCGACCACGGATAGGTCAGCTGCCCCATCCGGCGCGCCTGGGTCACCACGGCTTCACCGACACCGAGCCGCGGCACATCCACCGGCATCGCCGGGGTGAGCACGACGTCGATCTCTCCGAACAGGTCGGTCATCGCCGCCCGGAACAGGTCTCGCTGCCGCAGTGCAGCGGCTCGCTGCTCGTCGGAGATGGTCAATCCCAGGGCGATTCGTTCGCGGGTGGCCTGCTGGAACCGGGTCGGTTCATCGCGCAGTCGTTCGGCGTGCGTCCGCGCCAGATCCGAATAGATCAGGGTGTAGACCACATCCTGTGCTGACTCGCTGTGCGGCACAGGGTGTTCCACGACCCGGTGCCCCAACCGTCGGAGCAGCTCGACGGTACTGTCGACGGCGTCGACGATGGCCGGGTCGACGTCGGCGGTCACGAACGGCCGTGGGACAGCGACCCTCAGGGAGTCGGCACCCACACCTGCCATGTCCGAGCCGGTGAGCACCGCGAACGTCTCACGTACCTGTCGGGCCGTCCGCGCGAGCGGCCCAACGGTGTCGAAATCCGCACTGACCGGAAAGATTCCGGACATGTCCAGGATTCCGGTCGACGGTCGGAGACCGGTGACCCCGCAGCAGGCCGCGGGGAGTCTGATGGAACCGCCGGTGTCGGTGCCGAGTGCCACGTCGACGACACCGGCTGCCACCGCGACGCCGGAACCACCACTGGAACCGCCGGGTACCCGGTCGGCGTCCCAGGGGTTCACCGGACCGCCCGACGCCGAGTTCTGGCTCGTGACACCCACGGCGAATTCGGCGAGGTTCAGCGTGGAGGTGATGGTTGCCCCGGCGCGCTTGAGTGCCGCGACGCAGGTGGCATCCCGATCGGCCACCCGATCGGCGAAATATGCCGACCCGCAGGTCGACCGCACGCCCGCGACCTCGATGTTGTCCTTGACCCCGATCCGGACACCGTTCAGTGGGCCCTGCGCACCACTCGGATCGACACCGAGCCCGACGGGGACCCACGAGATGACCGTGTTCAGGCGGTCGGCGACGGCAACCACGTCGTCAGAGGGTGTCCGAGACGTGCCGAAGGGGCCGGCGGTCTGGCCGGCCCCTTCGAACGGACTGGTCAGGATGCCACCCGGGATCCGCGCAGCTGCTCGGTTGCCTCTGCGTCGACGGTCCAGGTGTCGGTGTTCACGACGACACCGTAGTCCTGGCGTGCTTCCTCGGCGGTGAGGTACTCGTCCCACACGTCGGACAGCACAGCGAACGGATCACGCAGGAACGGGTCGCCGAAACCGCCACCCGAGGGCATGCGGATCTCCAGCCGGTCACCGGCGTGGATGACCTCCTGGGTGACCTTGGAGAACAGCACCTCTTCCTCCGGCGTACCGGGGTTCCGGATGAACGATCCCGACGCGCCGTCGCCGCCACCGAGTGCGCCGGCCGGCGGATCGGTGCGGTTGTCGGCCTCCGAGCCCAGGAAGGTGTCGGTCTCCATGTACCAGGTGCGCACGCTTCCGATGCCGCCTCGCCACTGCCCGGGGGCCGGGGACTCGTCGCGGAGCTCGTAGCGTTCCGCGCGCATGGCGTGGTTGAGTTCGAGTTCCTCGATCGGGTTGTTGCGGGTGTTGGCCATCAGGGCGTCGACGGCGTCCATGCCGTCCTTGCCGTTACGTGCGCCATAGGAACCCTCGTTGATCTCGATGTACACCCAGTACGATTCGCCGTCCTCGGCGAGACCGGAGTAGGCGATAGCGCACAGCGCGGCCGACGACCCGGCGATCGCCCGTTCGGGCAGGACCGGTGCAAGGGCCAGGTTGATCGAGTCGAAGATGCGGTTGACCTGGGAGAACCGCGCGAAGCACGACGCCGGGAAATCCGGGTTGAAGATCGTGCCCTCGGGTGCGTACGCCCGCACCGGACGGAAACACCCGTCGTTCTGCGGTACGAACTCCTCGGTGAGGTGCTCGTCGAGGAGGATGGTGCGGATGGCGCTGACGGCGACCGGGAGCACCGAACCCTCGAAGGGCACGTTGAACGCAGTGGGCACCTGGTCGTTGGAACCGGTGAGGTCGATGAGCACGTCCTCGTCCTCGACCTGCACACGCACCGCGACCTTCAACGGCACTCCGCGGTTCTTGCCGTCGTCGTCGAGATAGCCGATGGGTGCCTCGTAGCTTCCGTTGGGGATCGCCCGGATGCGGCTGCGCAGCATCTCCTCCGAGTAGTCCATCCACCGGTCGGCGGCGCTCATGACGACGTTGAGGCCGTACTTCTCGAGCAGCTCGATGAAGCGCTTCTCGCCGATGCGCGAGCAGGCGATGAGGGCCTCGAGATCGCCGCGGTTCTGTTCCGGGGTGCGCACGTTGTCCAGGATGTGCTGGATCAGCATGTCGTTGCGGACGCCGCCGTCGTAGATCTTCATCGAATCCATCAGCTTGCCCTCGGCCCAGACGTCGACGACGTCCATGCACAAGCCGGGGAAGTTGCCGCCGATGTCGGAGACGTGACCGGTGCAGCCGGCGAACCCGATGTGCTCGCCTTCCCAGAAGATCGGGATGATCACGCCGTAATCGGGGGAGTGGGCCGCACCGTGGTACGGGTGGTTGTGGAGGATCACGTCACCCGGCTTGTAGGTGCCGGCGAGACGCCGGTTCACGCCGCGGATGTAGGCGGGGATGGAACCGCAGTGCATCGGGGTCGAATCCGATTCGCAGAGTTCGCGACCGTTGACGTCGAAGATTCCGGCGCCGAGGTCCTCGGATTCGCGGATCAGGCTCGAGTAGGCCATGCGGTAGAGGACCTGCGCCATCTCCTTGGCCATCGAGTTGAGGGCGCCGCCGATGACGCGCAGGGTGATCGGGTCCACCTCGACGGTGTCCCAGGTCCTGTTCGCCTCGGCCGCAAGGGAGACGCCGTCCGTGGGCATCAGGGTCTTCGCCATGTCAGGCGCTCCTCTCGATGATGATGTGACCGACGGCGTCGACCGTGGCCTTCTGTCCGATGCCGACGATCGTCGTCGAATCGAACTGCTGAACGATCGCCGGCCCTTCGAACGTGTTGCCCGCCTTGAACAATGCGCGGTCGTAGATCGGGGTGTCGACCCACTCGGGATCGGCGGAGTCGTTCTTCCAGAACAGCGCCTGGGTGGTGGTCTTGATCGCACCCGACGCGTCGGCGTCGCCCTTCTCGATCTCCGAGATGCGGATGTGCTCGACCGCGCCCACACCGGTCACCCGGATGTTGACGAGCTGCACCGGCTTGTCGTCGAAGCGCTGAGAGTAGGTGCGGCCGTGCACCTCGTGGAAGGTGGCCGCGGTCTGCTCGACCCATTCGGCGGTGATCTCGCCGGCGGGGGCAGGCACGCGCAGCTCGTAACCCTGTCCGACATAACGGCAGTCGACGCTGCGCTCGAGGGTGATGTCCTCCTCGGCGATGCCGTCGGCACGTAGCTGGGCGACGGCCTGGTCGGCGAGTCGATCCATCTCGCGTCGGAGCAGTTCGAGATCGGGCTCGGCCGAGGAGGTCCAGACCGTCGTGGGGACCTCGTACCGCACGTCGGTGGTCAGCAGGCCGACCGCCGAGGTGATACCGGGATGGCCGGGGACGATGACGCGCGGAATGCCGAGATGCTCGGCGATCTGCCATGCGTACAGCGGCCCGGCGCCACCCTCGGCGACCAGTGAGAACTCGCGCGGGTCATAGCCCTTGCGCACGGAGTGCAGGGAGATGGCCTCGGTCATCGAGTGGGCGAGGATCTGGAAGATGCCCATGGCGGCATGCTCGAGATCGGCACCGAGTTTGTCGGCGATGTGGGTCTTGACCGCCTCGGTCGCCAGCTCCGGCTTGACCTCCATGGTTCCGGACAGGAAGCTGTCGGCTCCGAGCCATCCCATGACCACCATGGCGTCGGTGGAGGTGGGTTCGGTGCCGCCGCGGTTGTAGCAGGCGGGTCCCGGCATGGCGCCGGCGCTGCGCGGCCCGACGCGGAACATGCCGCCCTCGTCGATGCTGGCAATCGATCCGCCGCCGGCACCGATCGTGTCGACCTCGGCCATCGGGACCATCGCGTGATAGTCACCGATCCGCGTGTCGAGCAGGTGCTTCATCCGGAGCTTGCCGTCCGGTGCGACGCCGATGTCGGCCGAGGTGCCGCCCACGTCGAGGGTGATGACGCTCGGGTAGCCCGAGGCCTTGCCGATGAAGCAGCCGCCGAGAAGTCCGGCGACGACACCGCTGGTCAGCAGCGATACCGGGACCTCGCTCGCGCTCCGCGACGTGACGAGACCTCCGGCCGAGGTCATCAGGTGGACGTCCTCGCCGACCTGTGCGGCCTTGGCCTTCCCGGCCAGGTTCTCGATGTAGCGGGAGGTCTTGGGGCCGACGAAGGCGTTGAGGGCGGTGGTGGAGAAGCGTTCGTACTCGCGGTACTGCGAGGCGACGTCGCTCGAGAGGGAGATGAACACGCCGGGGTACTCCTCGGCGATGATCTCCCGGACCCGCTGCTCATGGGTGGGATTCCGGTAGGCGTGCAGGAACGCGACGGCGATCGCCTCGACCCCGCGCTCGCGGAGAAGAGCGACCTCACGCCGGACCGCGTCCTCGTCGAGCGGGGTCAGCACGTTGCCTGCGGCGTCCATGCGTTCCGGCACCGTGCGCCGATTGCGGCGCGGCACCAGCTGCCACTTCTGCCACGGCAGATCCTGGTAGTTGGAGTAGTTCAGCGGACGCTTCTTGCGCGCGATGTGCAGGAGATCGCGGAACCCGTCGGTGGTGATCATGCCGACGTCGCTGCCGTTGTGCTCGAGGACGATGTTGGTCGCCACGGTGGTCCCGTGGAAGAACATCTCGATGTCGGCGACGTCGATGCCTGCGCGCTGGGCGAGCACCTCGATCCCGTCCATTGTGCCGATCGAGGGATCGTGGTTCGTCGACGGCGTCTTGTGCACCGTCACCGTCCCGTCGTCGTCCCACAGGACCAGGTCGGTGAACGTGCCGCCCACATCCACGCCGATTCGTTTCATCGAAACTCGCTTCCTATTCCAAAGCCGTCACGCCGCCGCCGGATCGATGCGATCAGCCGGTGACAGAAGTGATCTGAGCCATAAGTCCGCTCGAGTGCATCTTGCAATACCTCCGATTGTTTCGGCAACCCTAGAGACGAAATTCGTCAAACATCCAGGAGCGGCGCGGCCTTGACGGTCAAAAGATCAGATGTTTATGGTGGTCCGCGTCACGGCGCTACATCTTCGGGACGCCGCACCCCCTCAGGAGGACCATTGACCACCCATCCCGCCACGCTCGGACGTTTCTTCGAGGACTACGTCGTGGGCGACGTCTACCAGCACCCGATGGGCCGCACGATCACCGACACCGACAACGCGTGGATCACGTGCCTGACGATGAACACCAACCAGAACCACTTCAACGAACACCTCGCCCGGACGAATCCGATCACCGACGGCAAGGTGATCGTGAACTCGGGTCTGACCATTGCGTTGGTGCTCGGACTCTCGGTCATCGACATGAGCCAGAACGCGGTCGCGAACCTGCAGTTCACCGACGTCAGGCTCCAGCATCCCGTCTATGTCGGCGACACCATCTACGCCGAGAGCATCTGTACCGGTCTGCGGCAGTCGAAGTCGCGGCCGTACGCCGGCATCGTGTCGATGACCACCCGTGGGGTGAACCAGGACGGCGATGTCGTCGTGTCCTGGAAGCGTTCGGTCATGGTCGCCACCCGCGAGAGCGGAATCGGGCAGAACTACTTCCCGGAGGTCAAGGGGCCTTCCCTCGCCGAACTCGAAGCGGCCGAGTCCGATTCGATCGAGGCCACGCGGTGAGGCCGCTCGCAGACGTCCGCATCATCGCGGTCGAGCAATACGGCGCGGGGCCGTTCGGCAGCGTGCACCTCGCCGATCTGGGCGCCGACGTGATCAAGATCGAGGAACCGAAGTCCGGCGGCGACGTCGGACGATATGTCCCGCCGTACAACAAGGGTGAGGACTCGCTGTTCTTCGAGACCTTCAACCGCAACAAGCGCAGCCTGTCGCTCGATCTCGGTACACCAGGCGGCCGCAGGGTTTTCGAAGATCTCGTGCGAACCAGCGACGCGGTGTACTCGAACCTGCGTGGCGACGTGCCGGCGAAGATCAAGATCACCTACGACGACCTCAAACACCTCAATCCCGCCATCGTGTGCTGCAGCCTCACCGGATTCGGCATGACCGGTCCGCGTGCGAAACAACCCGGGTACGACTACATCCTGCAGGGCCTGGCCGGATGGATGGACCTGACCGGTGACCCCGACGGACCACCCACCAAATCCGGTCTGTCCCTTGTCGATTTCTGCGGCGGGTACGTCGCGGCACTCAGTCTGATGTCCGGCCTGCACGCCGCGCGACGTGACGGTATCGGCGGCGACTGCGACGTGTCGCTCTACGACACCGCGATCTCGATGCTCACCTACCCGGCTGCCTGGCACCTCAACGCCGGATACCGGCCGGCACGCACCAAGAACTCGGCGCACCCGTCTCTGGTGCCCTTCCAGGCCTTCGAAGCCTCCGACGGTTGGTTCGTCGTCGGCTGCGCCAAGGAGAAGTTCTGGGTGCGATTGGCCGAGACCATCGGGTTGCCCGAGCTGCTCGAGGACCCGCGGTTCACCGACTTCACCGCCCGTGGAGAGAACAAGGACGAACTGCTGCCCGTGCTGGAGAAGCGGTTCGCCGAGGCGACGGTCGAGCACTGGGTCTCGCTCCTGACCGAGGCCGGGGTTCCCACCGGCCCGATCAACGACGTCGAGCAGGCGCTGACCGAAGAGCACACCCTGGCGCGCGGCCTGATCGCCAGCACCGAGCACGAGGTGTGGGGCGAGGTACGCCAGGTCACCTCGCCGGTCCGATTCGGTGACGAACCGGCCGAGTATCGTCGGGCACCGCGCCGCAACGAGAATTTCGACGAGGTGATGGGATTGCTCGGTTACAGCACTGAGGACATCAAGGGCCTGGTCGACGACGGTGCGTTCGGGGCGATCGGGCAGGCGACGCCATGACCGCCCGCCGACTCGCGGAGTGGGCCGCCGGCCTGACAATCGAAGCGATCCCCGAGGAGACGCGTCGGGCGGCGCTCCGTCATCTGCTCGACGGCGTCGGGAATGCGATCGGTGCCCGGCGCCGCGGTCAGGGCGGCCCCGGGCTGGCCGTGGCCCGCGGACTCGGCGGTCCGGCACAGGCACACCCGCTCGGTGACTCCGAGGCCATCTCGGCTCCCGCCGCGGCCTTTGCCAACGGCGTCCTGATGCATGCGCTCGACTTCGACGACACCCACGCCGGTGCTCTCGTGCACCCCACGACCGTCGTCGCCCCGGCTGTTCTCGCGGTCGCCGAGGAGGTCGGAGCCTCGGGTGCCGAGGCCGTCACCGCTCTGGTCGCCGGGCTCGAGGTCGCCTGTCGTCTCGGTGCCGCCGCACCCCACGGATTCCATGCCCGCGGCCTCCACGCGACCGCGGTCGTCGGCCCGCTCGCGGGGGCGGTCGCTGCGGGATTGCTCTACGGCGAAGGGGCGGACCGCCTCACCGATGCGATCGGCATCGCCGCATCGTCGTCGGGCGGACTGCTGGAGTTCCTCGACACCGGCGCGAACACCAAGATCCTGCACCCGGGCAACGCGGGGTTCAGCGGGGTTCTCGCCGCGCGTCTCGCGCGCGAAGGTGCGAGCGGACCCGAATCGGTGCTGGAGGGTCGGCGCGGGCTGTATCGCGCGCTGGCCGACCGCGACGTCGATCCCGAATCGATCGTCGCGGACCTCGGAACCCGTTGGGAGAGCTCGAACATCGGGATCAAGCCGTACCCGAGCTGCCAACTCATGCATGCCTCGCTCGACGCGGTGGCCCGTGCGCTGGCCGATGCTGAGCGACATGGTGTCGAGGTGTCGTCGCAGATCACCTCCATCGCCGTCGATGTCCACCCCGACAGCGTGGACATCGTGTGCGGGCCGGGAACCGGCACCCGCAGTCCCCGAAGCATCTACGACGCGAAGTTCGACCTGCCGTGGAGCGTCGCCGCTCTCGTCCACGACGGTGCGGTCACCGTCGACACCTACGGAGCAGAGTCGATCGCCCGTCCCGAGGTGGCGACCACCGCCGCACTCGTCGAGATCGTCCCCGTGCCCGATGACCGTCCGGCCGCCGACGCTGCCGGTCGGGCGGTCATCACCCTCGCCGACTCCACCCGACTCGTCGGCGAGGTTCCCTGCAGCCGAGGGACTTCGGGCCAACCGATGGACGATGCGGCGGTGGCGGAGAAGTTCCGGGGCAACACCGGTGCCGGCGACGCGGTGGACGCCCTGGTCGAGGCCGTCCTCGGCCTGGCCGGCGCCCCGTCCGTCAAGTCGATCACCTCGCTCGCTGTGACCGTCGTCGGCTGACCGTCGACGTACACATCGTCATCACCGATCACCGGTCCGAAGAGTGCCCTGGCGATCGGACCCAGCCAAGACAAGGATCAGCCAATGGATTTCAGCTTCACCGAAGAACAGCGCGACTTCCGGGCGGCGCTCCGGCAGTTGGTCGACAAGGAGATCATCCCGGTCGCCAACGAATGGGAACGCACGGGCCGCTATCCCACCGAGATCGTCGCTCGGCTCCGGGACATGGGCTTGTTCGGGATCACCACCCCCGAGGAGTACGGCGGGCTCGCGCTCGACATGGTCTCGTTCACCCTCGTCTACGAGGAGCTCGCGCGCGGTTGGATGGGGATCGCCGGCATCCTCGGCAGCCACAACCTGGCATGCTGGATGATCGCCCGGCACGGCACCGAGGAACAGAAGCAGCAGTGGCTGCCCCGCTTGGCGAGCGGTGAATGCCGTACCGGCATCGGCCTGACCGAGCCAGGTGCAGGCACCGATCTGCAGGGCATCAAGACGACCGCCACGCGCGATGGCGACGACTATGTCATCCGCGGCACCAAGACCTGGATCACCAACGCGCGCCACGCAAATGTGCTGCCGGTGCTGGTCAAGACCGACCCGTCGACATCGCCCGCGCACAAGGGCATGAGCATCCTGCTCGTCGACACCACCACCCCCGGATTCGAGGTCCAGCGCGATCTGGGCAAGCTCGGTTACAAGGGCACCGAGTCCTGCGAGATCTTCCTCGACGAGGTGCGGGTGCCCGCATCGACGTTGCTCGGCGGGGTGGAGGGACGCGGCATGCAGCAGGCGTTGTCCGGGTTGGAGATCGGGCGGCTCAACATCGCCGGCCGCAGCGTCGGCATCGCGCAGGCGTCGTACGACGCGGCCCTCGACTACTCACGCCAGCGCACCGCCTTCGGCAAGCCGATCTCCGACTTCCAGGCGATCCAGCTCAAGCTCGCCGACATCGCCACCCAGTTGCAGGCCGCCCGGCTGATGACGTATTGGGCCGCCGCCAAGGCGGATTCGGGTGCACGCGTCGACGGTGAAGCCGGCATGGCCAAGTACTTCGCGTCGGAGACGGCGATCACCGCGAGTCTCGAGGCGATGCGCATCCACGGTGGATACGGCTACTCGACCGAGTTCAACGTCGAACGCTATTACCGGGATGCCCCGCTGATGTCGATCGGTGAAGGGACGAACGACATCATGAGGACGGTCATCGCCAAGGCCCTCGTCAACGGCAGCGTCACCGTCGGATGACCGCGGGTTCGGCGAGCAGCGAGCTGATCTATCTCTACGTTCCCGGTGACCGGCCGGAGCGATTCGACAAGGCAACCGCCTCGGGAGCCGACGCCGTCGTGTTGGATCTCGAGGACGCGGTTCCCGTCGCGGAGAAGGACGCCGCACGCATCGCGGTGGGGTCCTGGCTCGCAGACCGCGACCCCGCGGTGCCGGTGTGGGTCCGGGTCAATCCCGGGTCCGAGTTGATCGATGACCTCGCCATGGCGGTCCAGGCCGGTGCGGACGGGATCTGGTTGCCCAAATGCGAGGACGTCGCGACTCTCGAACGCGTCGATCAATTGTTGGCCGACCTCGAAGAACAGTCGGACCGCCCACGGACCCCCGTATCGCCGTTGATCGAAAGCGGCGCCGGGCTGTGCAACGCGGCGGCGATCGCTGCCGGACCACGGGTCGAGTTCCTTCAGATCGGCGAGGTCGACCTCGCCGCGGATCTCGGAGTGACATCGGTTGTCGGGAACGAACTTCTCTGGGCGCGGTCGCAAGTGGTCGCCGCCTCGGCCGCGGCACGTCTCCGGCCTCCGCTCGGGGCCGCGTCGCCGGTGATCGACGAACCCGAATCGTTTCGAATGGAGACCCGACAACTGACCGGACTCGGGTTCCTGGGTCGCGCATGTATCCACCCGCGTCAGATCGAACCCGCTCGCGCGGGGGTGGCACCGACCGACGCCGAGATCAGCTCGGCTCACGACGTACTCGCGGCGTTCGATGCTGCTGGAGGTGCCGCAGCCACGGACAGCGCCGGGCGTCTGATCGACGAAGCGGTCGCGCGGGTCGCTCGTCGAACGCTCGCCCGCCGGGCCTGCTGACGGAACTCGGGTACGGCTGGGCAAATCCGTGACATCTTGATCGTCTGGTCAGGCGATATCGGGCGGAAGAGATCGTAGGGCCCGATTTGTCCGCTACTGTTTTGCAATGCGCAACACCGGGTCCCGTTCTCGCTGGTCAGTCCGTTTTTCGGCTGCGGGTCTCGCCGCCGCAGCAGCTGCAGCATTCCTCACTGCGGGAGCGGACACCGCCGGTGCCGCACCCGTCGTGAACCCGAAGGCCGGCAAGGTCGTCGCGCACTCCGGCTTCGACGTCAAGCGGGACGGTTTCTCGTTCGAGAACTGGGGACCGAACGACGCGCTGCATCGGCGCGGCCTCACCACCGAGGGCATGCGCGCGGTCTTCGGCGACGAGGTGTGCGCCCGGATCGTGCTCGGCATCTGTTCGCCGACCACCGTCGCCGAACTCGTGATGGCGGAATTCAACGCGTCGATGAGGGGCGGTCATTGCTACGGCATGGCGGCGCTGGCCGGCCTGTACAACACGAAGCGGCTGAGCCAGTTCCCGCTGGCGCTGCCAGGACAGAGCGTCTACAGCATGCCGGCGTCGGGGCCGCTCGACGAACTGATCGCCCGGTTGTTCATCACCCAGGGCTTCCCGCCCACGGACCTCGCGGCCTCCGCGGTCACAGCGCCGCAGGCCTTGTCGAAGCTGCGCACCGCGTGGGCGCGCGACGACAACTACATCCTCGCCATCTTCGACAGCGAGGAGCCGACGGCCGGGCATGCGATCACCCCCGTCGCCCTACGCGATCTCGGCGGCGGAAAACATGGAATCGTGGTGTATGACAACAACTTCCCAGGTGTCGAGAAGATGGTGGTGGTCGATCCCGCCGCGGACACCTGGTACTACTCGACGGCGACCAACCCGTCGGAGCCGACCATGCTGTACCAGGGCTCGCCGACGAACAAGATGGTGCTCGTCCCGCTGGCCGAGGCGCTGGCGCGTCACCAGGATCCGGACCTGCGCTCCGATGACACCGTTGTCCTGGTCAGCGACACCAACGGCACCGCGCGAGGTGTGGGCGACGTCGACTGGGACGTCCGGGTCACCGATCTGTCCGGCAAGCCGATTCCTGGTGTCGACCAGCAACTTCTGCTCAACAACGACAACACCGCACGATTCACCGTGCCGGCCGGCAAGCGGTTCCGCATCGTCGTCGACGGTGTCGAGGCAGGCCGGACCGCCGACATCAACACGACCGTCCTGAGCGCGGGTGGCGCGGTCGCGGTCGGTGATCTCGAGGTGCCGTCCGGTGCTGTCGCTGCCCTGGACATCGACCCGGCGCGTCATGCGGTACGGGTGACCTCGTCTGCTCCGACGTCCGCGGAGTTCGAAGTGGCGACCGAGGACTCGCTGCGGTCGGTGTCCACCGACACCTCCCAGCTCGTGATCGGGCCGGGGTCGTCGGTCTCCGTCGGTGCGACGCCGACCGGGGTGAGCGTGCACAGCGAGGGGCGTGCGCAGAAGTTCCAGGTCGCCGTCGAGCGCAGCGACACCTTCATCGACCGCAACGCGGTCACCAGCATGCCGATCACCCTGCGTCCGGGTGCGAAGGCCGACATCCCGGTCAGCATCTGGACCGGCTGGAACCCGTTGTCCGCCACGGTGCGCGCCGGCGGGTCGACGACGTCGGTGCCGCTGTCGATCAGGTGATCCCATCGTCGGGTGAGCTGGCGGGGGAAGAGTTCTAGCGATGTGCGTCGACGGCGACGGGGGCCATCGACCGCCACTTCTTCAAGACGGCGGGGTCCTGCAACTCCATCCAGGCGATGACGTCCTGATGGGTGGCGCAGATGACGTCCGGCCTGGTGCACGCGCGACGCATGAAGGCGGCGGTCGCCGGGTTGAAGGCGTTGGCGTTCCAGGTGTTCAGGTGATTGGCGATGACCAGGGGCGCACGGTTGCCCTCGTAGGCACGGCGCAGCATGTAGTCGTAAGTGCTCGTGACGACCTTGGCGATGCGCTTCCGGTCCGCGGGGCGGTCGGTCGCCTTGTTGACGCTGTACCAGAAGTTGTAGTCGAGCGCGGTCTGCCGTTGCTGGAGCGCCGGCGACCACACGTAGGGGACCGGGAACTCCCAGATGCCGTTGATCTTCGTCGGCCAGTAGATGCCCGGCCGCGACGCCGGCATCGAGGAGTCCCATATCATGTCGAAGGCGCGCAACGCGGGGAAGAGTGCCTTCATCGACCCCTCGAGACACTGTGTCCGAGTGCCTTTCACCGCCTCCGGGCCGAAAGCGAGATCGGGTCCGGTGCGGATTCCGTTGAGTTGACGCCACTGGGTCATGAGCCGGAAGAACTGCGCCAGTTCATGGCGCCATTCGGCACTGGTCCACGACTTCCCCGGATTCCTTGTGCCCGCGCAGAAATGGCCGACGAAATGGGTGGCCATCTCATGGCCGTTGTACCAGGTCCGGTTGAGATAGGTGATCTCCTCGATCACGTCCTCCTTGGATCCACCGAACGCGATCGCCGCCTCGCCGGGTTGGTAACCGGGACCGCGGTAGTGACGTCTCCTGGCGTCGGTGAGGAAGTAGAGCCCGGTCATCATCGCGGTGAATCTCGCGTCGGATTCGGCTGCGGTGCGCAAGAACAGATCCCAGTTCTCCGACACCCCGACCCCGTCGAACGAGAACAGGATGAACTGCGGCGGCTTCTCGCCCGGTGCGAGCCGCTTCATCGGGACATTCGACGCCAGGCGCGTCGGTGGTGGGGGCGGAGCCGGCGACAACGTGGTGCTGACGCTCGGTATCGGCTGAGGGACGGCCGAATTCGCCGAAGTGGCGCAACCGGCGATCAAAACGGAAAGAACGGAGATGACGATCGGCACCGTGGCCGTTCGCTTTCCGCGTCGGAACCCCAATTGAATACCCCACCTTTACTGTCGCTTTACTCTATTCGGCAGAATGCGTAGTGGCCTCGTGGCCAGAAAGGCAGGCACAGAATTGTTGCCTTCGTTGACCTCGGCAGTGCGCGGGCGATCCCGCTGGTCGCCTGTCCCACTTCGCTTTCTGGGTATCGCCCTCGCCGCAGGCCTGGGATTGTCGGCGTGTACTGCCGACGACCCGTTGGCCTCGGGGCCGGTGGACACCCGGACGTCGGCCACGACCGAGGAGCCCGAATACCTCGACGAGGTCACCATCCATCGTTTCGAGTACCCGACGCCCGGCGATGCCGACAGCGAACAGAACTGGGCTGAGTTGTACCTCCCGGCGGGGGAGCAGCGGGTCGACTCGATCCCGCTCGTCGTCCTGATCCACGGCGGTGCCTGGCAGAGCGCGTTGGGCGCGGACATCTTCGAGCCGCTCGCGCGTGATCTCGCCGAACGCGGCATGGCGGTCTACAACGTCGAGTACCGACGGGTGGGCTCCGGCGGCGGCTGGCCGACGACGTTCCGCGACGTCGCGAGCGCCCTCGACCATGTCGCAGTGGTGGACAAGCAGTTCCCGCAGATCACCACCGACGACGAACTGGTCGTCGGGCACAGTGCCGGCGCCCAGCTCGCCGTGTGGGGCGGGACCCGGCACAAGCTCGATGACGACGAGGTCGGTGCGCGGCCCGTGTTCCGACCCACGCGCGTGGTGTCGCTCGCCGGGCCTCTCGACATGGTCTATGCCGCAACGCATGGCGACGACCGGATCGTCACCGCCCTGGGTGGCACCCCGCGTCAGGTCCCGGAGCGGTACGCGATGGTCGACCCCATCCAGAACATCGATCCCACGACGCCGGTGGTCGCCGTGCACAACACCGGCGACCGCATGGTCTCGTCGGCAAACTCGAGCCGATACGTCGACGCCGTCGTCAAGCAGGGGGGCGAGGCCACCGCGGTGCTGCTCCCGGGCGGCAACCACGGCTCGGTGGTGACCTCGACCGCGCCCGAGTACCCCAGGGTCCTCGACATCATCACCGGCGCCTCGTCGGCAGACCTGGACGACGTCGATGAGGTGACCGGCTAGGCCCGCACGTTTCGCTCACTCGTTCCGTTCCCGCTCACCGACAACTGGTGAGCGGTAGCGGAAATGGTGAGCGCGGAGTCCTGCCTTCCGCGCGGGTCTGGTAGGTCTTTAACCAGACTCACCGATCGAAGGAGATCCCATGGACGTCGCAGGCAAGGTTGCAATCGTCACCGGCGGCGGAGGCGGGATCGGTGGTGCGCTCGCGCACGCTCTGGTGGAGGCGGGTGCGAAGGTCGTGGTCACCGACCTCGACGCTGCGTCGGCGAACAGCGTTGCCGACGACCTCGGCGAGTCCGCGGTCGCACTCGCCGGCGACGCCTCGAGCGACGAGCACATCGATGCGGCGGTCCGCCTGGCCGAGTCCACCTTCGGGCCCGTGGACATGTACTTCGCGAACGCGGGCATCGGCCGCGGCGGCGGCCTCGACACCGACGAGGCGATGTGGGATCTGGCGTTCGACGTCAACCTGCGCAGCCACATCCGGGCGGCGCGTCGACTCGTGCCCGAGTGGGTCGAGCGGGGCAGCGGTTACTTCGTCAGCACGGCGTCGGCCGCGGGCCTGCTCACCCAGATCGGCAACGCACCGTACTCGGTCACCAAGCACGCGGCGGTCGGCTTCTCCGAGTGGCTCAACATCACCCACGGCGACGACGGTGTGCGCGTCAGCTGCCTGTGCCCGATGGGTGTCGACACCAAGCTGCTGCGACCCGAAGACGATTCGGCGACCACGGACCAGAAGCTGATGCAGAAGGCCGTCGAGACCGCCGGTGAGGTCCTGACCCCGGGTGCGGTGGCCGCGATCGTGCTGGAAGCCGTTGCCGACGAACGGTTCCTGATCCTCCCGCACGCCGAGGTGCTGGACATGTACCGGCAGAAGGGCGCCGACTACGACCGCTGGCTGCGCGGGATGCGCCGCTACCAGCGCTCGCTACGGCGCTAGCAGCGACTACTCGAAGTACCGACGCGGGACGTCGACGAGCATCGTCGTGATGTCCGCGTCGCCGACCCCGCGTTCACGCAGCGCAGGCAGCACGTCCTCGCTGATGTGGCGATAGTTCCACTTGGGCACCGCCTGCTTCTTCGCCTCCTGGTCGAACCAGTCGATGAAGCACGACGCGTCGTGGGCCAGTGCCATGCGGTCGGCGTAGCCGCGCTTGCACAGTTCGGCGACCGTGTTCACCCGCTCCTCGAACGGCAACAGCAGATCGAGACCGAAGCGGTCCATGCCCAGGATCGAGCCGGCGTCGGCGATCTGCATCAGATAGTCGAGGTCGACGCTGTCGCCGGAGTGACCGATGACCACCTTGGTGAGGTCGGCGCCCTCCTCGGCCAGCACCTTCTGCGCCACCAGACCCGACTGGGTGTGCGGATTGGTGTGCACGGTGATGGGTGCACCGGTCTGCGCACTGGTTTGTCCGACGGCACGCATCACCCGCTCGACGCCCGGTGTCAGTCCCTCGGCCTCGATGGCGCACTTGAGGAATGCGGCGCGGACGCCGGTGTCGGCGATGCCCTCCGTGAGGTCCTTGGTGAACATCTCCACCAGCGGTTCGGGGACGTCGAACAGCAGGCCGGGTCCGGCGTAGTGGAACTGGAACGGGATGTCGTTGTAGGTGTAGAGGCCCGTCGCGACGACGATGTTGAGGTCGATCTGCTCGGCGATCCGCTGGATGCGGGGGATGTACCGGCCGAGCCCCAGTACCGTGGGATCGAGAATGGTGTCGATCCCGAGGTCCTTCAGCTCGGACAGATCGCGGACGGCTTCGGCGACCTTCGCGTCCTCGTCCCAGTCGTCCTGGTAGTTCTGCCGGAACTCTTCGCCGACGATGAAGACGTGTTCGTGCACAAGCACTTTGCCGAGATCGGCGGAATCGATCGGACCTGCTGCAGTGTGGACGGTGGCCACGCGAACCTCCTCCGGGGCCCGCCTCGTCGCGGACCCGCTGCGCCGAACCCTAATCGACCCTCCTCCGGCGCGGGGTGGTTTCGCCGGCCGCCGCCGGCGGCCGATGAGTTCCGGTGGGACCTCGGGTCTGACATCGTGACAACAACGCAGACCGCGAGCACAGGAGCATCCCGATGGGAAAGATCCACGTCCACGAATTCATCACCCTCGACGGTAGTTTCGAGAACCCCGCCTTCACGATGCCGTACGGGTTCACCGACCGGATGGGCGAGGTGCTGGGCGGTATCACCGGCTCATGTGACGGCATCCTGCTGGGTCGCAACACGTTCGAGATGTTCGGTCCGGCGTGGTCGGAACGGAGCGTCGACGACGACCCGGGCGCTCCGTTCTTCAACGACACCACCAAATACGTCGTCTCCTCGACGCTCGACGAAGCGACCGGCTGGCAGAACTCCGAGGTCGTCGGTGGCTACGACCCCGATAAGATCCGCGAACTCAAGAGCTCCCACGACCTGTACGTCAGCGGCAGTGGCACGCTGGTCCGAGCCCTGTTGCGCGACAGGCTGGTGGACGAGTTGCACCTACTCGTCTATCCGGTGGTTCTCGGTAGCGGCGCGCGCCTCTTCGACGGTCTCGCCGACCTGCCGCTCACCCTGGTGGGGACGGAGTCCTTCGACAACGGCGTGGTGCACCTGTCGTACGCGTCGACCGCCTGAGCGTCAGGCCAGCTCCATCGCGCTGAGGAGCAACTGCGCCACCTCGGCGTAGGCGCGGTGCTCCGCTTCGCAGAAGGCGATCTCCTCCTCGCCCAGTTCGGCCTTGCGAGCCGAGGCGAGATTGTCCATCCACTCGCGCATCTCGGCGGCGCAGATGTCGAAGAACTCATGCACGCGCTCGGGATCGCGGCGGCAGGCGATCAGAACGGTGGTCGGCGACAGCGTGCTGTCCGGCTTCTGGCTGAGGCGCAGCAGTGCCAGCAGAACCCCGGGGAGTCGTTCGCCACGGCACCGGTGCGTGGACTTCTTGCCACCGTCGAGCCGGGCGATCATCTCGGCGCGGGCGGTGGCGGCGAACTGGTCCCAGCGACGCAGCGCGGCGTCGAGGTTGGCGGGACTGAACACCGCCACGTCGAGTCGGCGCTGGGCATAGACGAGACCGTTGCGGACCACCACCGCGATCTCCGGCCAGCGCGGGGAGAACTCGGAGATCAGCATCCCCAGGACCGATGGTGGCGGCACCGCGGAACTGAGGATCGTCACGATCTCCAGCGCGCGGGCATCGCGCGTGGGCCGCAGCAATGACGTACCCGACGATCGCAGGAAGATGGCCTTGCGTGGACTGATCACCACCGGCCGGCCGGCCGCGGCCATCGCCGCGCGGACCAGTTCGACGAGATGATCTTTGGACTGCGGCACGACGCCGCTCTCGGCCGGGGCGTCGAGCGGATGTGCCAGCGAGGCGAAGCGGATGGTGTCGGCGTTGGTTGTCTCGGGGTCGAGCGCGTGGGTCCCGAACTCGCGGCCGTGTCCGTCGGTCCCGGGTGCGTCGTCGGTGTTCTCCACGTCGGCTGACCCCGAGGCCAGATGGTGCCGTGCGTACGACGGGTCGCCGATGCTGACGAACGACGGGTGGATGACTCCCCACACCTCGCGCAGCGCTCGCACGGCGGCGCGGGCGAGGTCACCGAAACGGTCGTCGGCCACCTCGTAACAGAAGGCGCTGCGGCCCTCCAGGCGGCACCAGCCGCGGTCGACGATGTAGGTGGCCTGCCGCATCCACCGGTCTTTGTCGGTCCACGTCAGGTCTCCCGCGGAGATGGTGCAGCGCAACCGGTCCTCGTCGGCGACGGCGAACGTCATCCGCCTGCGCCAGCCACCGGCCGCGGCCTCCACGATCGCCAGCGACTGTCCGGGAACGAGCTGCGGCACGCGGCCCGCGAGGGTGTCGGTGAAGTCCCGCCATGCCGCCTCGACGACGGCATCGAAATCGGGGGACATTCGCACTCCTTAGGGCTGGGGTCCTCGTGCTGGCGGCCGCCGGCGAACCTGCGGAACACGAATATTACGACGCCTTCCTGACACCCGGGTGAGATCTAGAGCGGAGTCGAATGCCGGGTGGTCTCACCGAAGCTCGTGTGCCAGGGAAGTCGGTGGTCGATGTAGTCCGCACACGTCAGCGGGGAGTGGGATGGTGAGCCGCCGGTCAGCGACTCCCACATCACCGAGTTGACGATCCGGACGGCCGCCGAACCCATGCGGGTCGGATGCCAGGTGTCGGCGGACTCCAGCGGGCCGATGACCCGAGGCGCCGCGGTCCGCGGCTGTGCGCGTGCCTGTTCGGCCCGCGAGATGTCGCAGAGGACGCAGGTGCTCGCAGAGGTGTGGCGGCGGCGTCGTGCCCAGGCCTCGGCCCGCATCGGTATGACCGTCAGCTGCACCAGAATCCCGCCCGGGTCCGGTCTCGCACCGGTGTGAATCGACGGGGCGACGAACTGCCGGTGATCACCCGAGAGCGTTCGGTACGAGGCCAGGGTCTGCTGCGTCGGCACCTCGAGGTAGTCGTCGGCGGCGAAGTCGGGCGTCCCGGTGAACGGCTCCCCGCTGATCGCGTTGATCCCGTCCACGCCGACCATCACCAGGAACGGGTGCTGATGCGGAGAGGAGAAGTCGATCCAGGTCGCTTCCGATTGCCACATCGGGATCACGGCGTCGGCGTCTCCGGTCGGTGAGCCGTGCGCGAGCCGCAACGTGGTGTCGGCGGTCAGCCCGGTGCGGTCGCGAAGATCGATGGCGCGCAGGGTCCTCGGGAAGACGACATGCAGGCGGGCGTCGGGTCCCAGTTCGGGGAAGGCGAACGTCAGCGTGCTGCGGTCGGTGGTGAGGGTCATGCAGTGCTCCGATGGGAGGCCGGGCGGGGCCGCCCGCAGGAGACCCACTACCGATATAGCGCACGGACCACCACGGCGCTCGTGTACGGGACCGTAATCCTCCGGGTGGACTACCGGAAGAACACCAGGTGGACGAGTCGTGTCCGGTTCGCGGCTACTTGGCCGTCGGACGACGGTCGGGCACGTCGTCGTCGGAGAGTACGACGACCCGGAGCGCGGCGCGCAGATTGTGGGTCGTGGCCCGCCAGGCGTCGGCCTCGTGCCGGCATGCGTCGGCCTCGGTCGAGTCCGCGGACGCGACCGCGTCGGCCGCCGAACGCCGCCAGGTGAGGTACTGCTCCTCGCAGGTGTGGATGAACGAGAGGATGTCGGCCTGGTTGTAGCGGCAGATCTTGGCGACCTCGTGGGCGGACAGCGACCGACCGTCGGGGTCGAGTTCCAGCAGGGTCTGCAGCGCATCCGGAAGGCGCTCGTCGGTCTCCGGCCGGGTCGGCGCCGCAGTCTGCGTGATCTGCTCGATGACGTTCGGTGCGCAGTCGGCGAGGAAGCTGAACCACTCGGCGAGCGCGGAGCTCAGGTTGTGGGGGTGGAAGACCGCGCACTCGAGGGTCAGGGTTGCGAAGACCTCGTCCTGCAGGAGATGGACACGCACCGCCGAACCCATCGTCGGCTGGGCCGCCACGATGTCGGCGGCGCGCCTGCGATCGGGGATGTCGCCGGCCAGGCGGGCGAAGAACTCGAGCCGGGGGGCGTCGGACCGCGGGCTCAGCCATGACGACACGGGTTTGGTCGGCAAGGCGATGTCGCCGTCGGCGTCGGTCTGGATCCGGCAACCGGTCAGGTCCTCGAGCGAGCCGACGAGCAGCGCCCGGAGGTGGTCGTCGTCGAAGGGCTGGACCGCGACCTCGATCTGCGGTTCGGCGCGCGCGGCCGGGGTGTGGTCGAGGAAGGCCGGGTGCACGACCTCCCAGACCCGACGCAGCGTGGCCACCGTGGTGTGGGCGAGTTCGTCGACGCGTCGTCGGCCCACCTCGTAGATGTGGGTGTTGTTGCGCAGCCGACGCCAGCCGAGGTCGGCGAGCATCTCGAGATGCTCGAGGAAGTACTCCTCGGTGGGATGCAGATCGGTGTCGTCGATGGTGCAGCGCAGACGGTTCGACCCGGTGAGGGTGAATCGCAGTTTGCCGTGCGGGCCTTCGGGGATCAGGGGGTCCTGCTGGATGGTGAGCGTCGAGCCGGGGGTGAGGTTGGCCAGACGGTCGCCGACGTGCAACTGGAATGTGCGCCAGGCGTCATCGATGTTCGAGTCCACGGTGAAGTCGGGCGTCATGTCGACTTCCTTTCTCGTGCGCTGAGATCGAGAGTGCCCAGTGCAAGGGTGTGAAGCGTGCTTTCGGGTGGCTGCGGTGTCGGTTCGTCAACGGACAGCCCGGATGAGCCGGCTCAGACATGAACGACCGCGAACCCGTCTCGGGGTTCAGGTTAGGTGACCGGGGCGACATTGTTGGTCGGTTGATCAGACCTATTGCTGAACGATTGCTCGAACCGTACCCCGCTCTGGGACACCCGGCTGATCACGCAGACGGATTTCCCAGGACCGGAAGCATAGTACCAGGTCAGAGGCGGAACCTTGTCATGCGGCCGGTGACGAGTAGGGCACCTCCGCCGGCGACTCGGGCGCCTGGGAGGGCTCCTCGGGTGGCGGGACGTACTCGGTGGTCGGCTCTGTGGTGGTGGGTGTCTCGGTGTGGGTCTCCTCCGGCGGCGGCGCCTCGTACGTCTCGGTCGACGTCTCCGCCGGTGGTGCCGACCGGGGGATCTCCGGCTGCGCGACGGTCCAGGAGGCGGACCGGACCACGACGGCCCGGGACGACAGCGCCAGCGTCCAGACGCCCGTCGCGTCGGTCGCACCGAGGACAGCGGCCCGCTGCAGCGCTGCGGCACTCACCGATCGCGGCACGCCGTCGCTGCAGGTCAGGGCAATGGTGCCAGAGGCCGCGCCAGCCGGGACCGAGCAGCTGACGGCCAGGCCCGCGTCGTCGAAGACGAAGCTGCCGATCAGGTCACCGGCACCGCTGAAGGAGGTCGGGACGGATGCTGCCTCCGGTGGGCTCTGTGCGGCGGGGTTCTCGGACGCGGGGTTCTCGGCCGAACCGGGGGCCGGTACCTCCGCGGAACCCGGAAGGCCCGAGCCCGGCTCTTCCGAGGGCGAGTCGGCAGGAGAGTCGGAGGCGGGTGCGCCCACCGGCAGCCCGTGGTCCTCGGCGGCACGTTCCTCGACGGCCGGGGCGGCGACCGGGTTGCCGGCCTCGAGCAGACCGTTGCGTTCGGCGTCGTCGTCGGTGGCCGCCGTGAAGGGGGTGTTCAGTGATGCCGGTGTGGGCAGCGGTTCGGAGAGTGGTGGCAGACCCGACAGGTCGAGGATTCCCCCCAGCGTCTGCGGGATGATCTCGCCGGTGAGGAAGTTCAGCAGCTGCAGGACCGACCCGCCGTTGGCGTTCGCGACGGGCGTAGGTGTGCCCGGGACGATCGTCGTCGTGCGGTTCACCGCGGTGACGTTCTGGTTGTTGTAGGCGATGCGGGTCACCTCTCGGGTCTGGTAGCCGGGCCACGGCTGCCCTTCGAGCCGATAACCGCCGAGCGGTGCCGCGGCAGGCGGCGCCAGCGGGTTCCCGCAGGAGCACATCGCGCGCGGGACTCCGGCGGCGTCGACGTAGACCGAGGTGCCGCGCTGCAGCACCGACTGGAACGGCTCCGCCCGGCCCGTCGTGAACGTGTGGTTCGTGACCCAGGTGTCTGCGGTGAGGACCACGGGGGTGAGGGTGTTGAGATAGTGCGGGATGGCGGCCGTGCTGATCCCGAAGACGCTCGCCCAAGCGGCGGCCGTCGCCGGATCGGCCATCAGGCGGTTGCTCAGTGCCGCGGTGTCGCAGGCCATGGTGTCGCCGGTCGCGTACAGGCCGGCCTCGGTCCCGTTGACCGCCCGGCCGCCCATGTCCGGTGCCCCGGCACTCGCCGTGAGGGCGACGTTCGCGGGCAGGTTCCCCGCCCCGGCGACGAGGACCGGATCGGTGAACGGGTCGATGCCGGGATCGTTGACCGCGGTGAGCGTGAGACCGGGTACGTAGATGTCCCCTTTGCGGGCCTTCACCACGAAGACGATCCCCGCCGCGAGCACGAGGGCCAGGACGACGACGATCGCGCCGAGGACGAGGGTGAGTGCCTGCCGGTTGCGGGGCCGAGGAGGGATCGCACCGAAGGGCGTCGAGGGATGGGTCGGGGGACCGGGCGGGTAGGTCATCGGGGCGAACTCCTCGTGCGCCGACCGCACCGGCCACACCGGCGCGGTCGTGGCGGGCGGAGGCGCTCGCCGAGTTCGAGTATCAGCGCCCCATCAGACGCCCGGCAAGGCCTGACCAGCACAGATCGGACATCTGCCGCCAAATCTCGACCGTTTGGACCACACGGCGTAACGCGACCGCCGACGGTCCCGACAAACCGGTTCGGGCCGGGGAGGCGTCCTCAGATCCGCCCGAACACCATCGAGTCGTCGATCTTGCTGATCCGGTGATCGAGCGCGTCACGGTAGTAGTTGTGGCGCACCTTCCAGTGCCCGTGGGTGCCCGACTTGGGCAGCGCATCGGGAGACCGTTCGACGTATCCGGCCTTGAGATCCCACAGCGGTTGCGCGGTCATCGGTTCGGACCCGAGGTGCGGGTAGGCATGCGTGTAACCGTTCTCGCGCATGTACTTCACCAGCGTCGCGACGGATCGTGCGGTCATGTCGGCGCGCAGCGTCCACGACGCATTCGTGTAACCCACCGACCACGCGAGGTTGGGCACGTCCTCGAGCAGGTGGCTCTTGAAGACGAACCGGTCGTGCGGCTTCACTTCGTCGCCGTCGACGCGCAGGCGTGTCCCGCCGAACCCGAGCAGCTGCAGCCCGGTCGCGGTGACGATGATGTCGGCGTCCAGATGCCGACCCGACGTCAGGCGCACCCCGGTCTCGTCGAAACGGTCGATGTGGTCGGTGACCATCTCGATCGATCCCTCGGTGATGCCGAGGAACAGGTCGGCGTCGGGGACCATGCACATGCGCTGATCCCACGGGTTGTACGTCGGGTTGAAGTGGACGTCGACGGGATAGTCGTCGGGCAGGTTCGCGGCTACGTTGGCGCGGATCAGCTTGCGCCCCAGCTTCGGGAAGCGATGGGTGAGATGCACGATCGCCGCGGTCTGCGTCGCATAGCGGAGGCGGATCGCCCGATGGGCGGCGGCCGGCGGCAGCAACTTCTTGAGGGCCGGTGCCAGGTAGGCCTTCTGCTTCGACGAGAAGATGTACGACGGCGAGCGCTGCAGCATCGTCACATGCGCGGCGTCGTCGGCGATGTTGGGGATGAGGCTCACGGCGGTCGCGCCGCTGCCGATGACGACGACGCGCTTGCCGCGGTAGTCGAGGTCCTCCGGCCAGTGCTGGGGGTGGATGATCTGCCCGGTGAAGTCGTCGGCGCCGGCGAACCGCGGCGTGTAGGGCTGGTCGTAGTCGTAGTAACCGGTCGCGAAGAGCAGGAACCGGCAGCGGTAGGTCTCGGTGCGCTTTTCCGCACCGTCGCCGACCTCGACGCCCAGCGTCCAGGTGTCGGTCGAGGAATCCCAGTCCGCGGTCAGGACGTGCCGCTCGAAGCGGATCTGATCGGCGATGCCGTACTTGTGCGCGGTGTACTCGATGTACTTCCGGATGTCTTCGCCCTCGGCCAGTGCACCCGGCTTGCGCCACGGCTCGAACGGATAACTCAGCGAGAAGATGTCGCTGTCCGAGCGGACACCGGGATACCGGAACAGATCCCAGGTGCCGCCCATCCGGGGGCGGCGTTCGAGGATGAGATAGTCGGCGTCCGGGTTCTGCTCGCGCAGGCGATAGGCGCAGTCGATACCGGACAGGCCGGCTCCGATGATGATGACGTCCCGTAGCGGGGACTCGGTTGTCGACGACGAGCTGGGCTCGGGATCAGTGGCTGAACGGACGGCGTCGGTGGCGTCGATCTCGGTCACATGGACCTCCTCCGTGGGATGCCTGGGTGGTGTCATCATGCAACACTTGGCAGCGCCTGTGAACGGAATCACGCGACTGGGGTCGGCCACCGGGCCGGAGGCTTACGCACCGAAACGCAGATGTCGCGCAACGTGGTGGAGCACAGCACGTTACGCGACATCTGCGTGAATGTTCCTAGGAGGCCGGCGGGGTCAGCACGGCGTCGATCAGGTACACCTGGGCGTTCGAGGTGGTGACGCCACCGCAGACGATGCCGGCGTCGTTGACCTTGAGGTTGTCGCCCTCGCCACTCACGGTGAGCTTCTTGCCCTCGAGGGTGGTGTGTTCACCCACAGCCTTGTCGGGGGTCGCCTGACCCTCGACGACGTGGTAGGTCAGGATGCTGGTCAGCAGGTCCTTGTCGGTCTTCAGCCGCTCGACGGTCTCCGGCGGAAGCTTCGCGAAGGCGTCGTCGGTCGGCGCGAAGACGGTGTACTCACCGTCGTTCAGCGTCTCGACGAGGTTGACGTCGGGGTTCAGCTGGCCGGACAGCGCGGCGGTGAGCGTGGTGAGTTCGGGGTTGTTCGACGCGGCGGTGGCGACCGGGACAGTTGCCATGCCGGCGATGGACGCGGGGCCCGAGGGGTTGGCCTCGGCGTAAGCGGCACAGCCGGGGCCGACGAGGTTCGCGGCCGGATCGGCGGCGGCGCTCGCACTCATCGAGCTCATACCGGTTGCTGCGCTGGTGGTTTCGTTGGACGAATCGGAATCGTCGCTCGAACAGCCGGCGATCACACCGACGGCGAGGACCAGTCCGGTCACCGCTCCTGCGATACGGGGAACACGCTTGATCATCGTTGATCCAATCTCTCTGACAACGTTTCGGCTGCTGCGAACAGCAGCCTCACAAGCGCATTCGACACCGTGTGACATTCGGATGGGTCAGATGTGCCCGTTTGTTCCGGCGCCAGGGAGACCCGGCTGGCGCGGGATGGCCGAGTACTGAACGCGCTCATGCCGATTCTCTGGACGAGGGGTGTCCTCATCCAGGGAACCGGCATGTTTCTCGCTCGTGAGTTACGGGTTCAGCGATGCGTAACCCGTTGTCCGCGAGCCGTTGTGATCAAGAATCACTCGGCGGCAGGCGGCGTCAGGACCGCGTCGATCATATAGACCTGCGCGTTGGCGGTGGAGACGCCACCACAGGCAACGCTCGCCTCGTTGACCTTGAGCATGTCCGGCGATCCGGTCACGGTCACGGTCTGACCCTCCAGGGTCTTGTGCTCACCGACGATCTTGTCCGGCGTCGCCTGACCCGAAACCACGTGGTAGGTAAGGATCTTGGTCAACAGATCCGAGTCGGTCTTGAGCTGCTCGACGGTTTCGGCCGGCAGCTTGGCGAAGGCCGCGTCGGTGGGGGCGAAGACGGTGTACTCACCGCTGTTGAGCGTATCGACCAGGTTCACATCCGGATTCAACTGGCCGGACAGCGCCTGCGTCAGTGTCTTCAGCTCGGGGTTGTTCGACGCCGCGGTGGCAACCGGATCCATTGCCATCCCGGAAACCGAGCCGGCGCCGGAGGGGTTGGCCGCAGCGTAGTCCCCGCAACCGGGACCGACCGGGCCGCTGGCGGTGTCGGCGGACTCGTTGTTCATCGACGACATCGCAGCGCCGGTGGAAGTGCTGCTGCCCGAGTCGGATTCGTCGCTGGAACAACCGGCGACGACGCCGACGGCCAGCGCCAGCCCGGACGCTGCGACCATGAGTCGCTGAATTCGTTTGATGGCCATGGCCCATCCAATCTGAAGGTCGTGGTCCGACCATCCGGCCGAACTCAGAACGTCATTCGCGGCTCGAGTGGTCGCGGATGGGTCCGGTGTCGGATCAATCCAATCCGGGCGCTGTCGACGAGCGAACTCCCCTCAACAGAAACGGAGTTCAACGGTGCGAGTGTTCAGAGAGTCCACTGTGCGGGCGGCGGTGTCGGGGGTCGTCGCCGTGGCAGGAGGTCTGGCAGTCGGCGAACTCGTCGCAGTCGGTATCTCGCAGTTCGCGTCCCCGTATCGCGCGGTCGCGGCCTTCCTCGTCGACCATGCGCCTGCGTTTGCACGCGAGTTCGCGATAGACCGATTCGGAACCGCGGACAAGCCGGCGCTGCTGGCCGGTATGGCGCTGGCGATTCTGTTGATCGCAGTGACTGCCGGGGTGTTGCAGGTCAAGCGGCCGCCCCTCGGGGTGCTGGTCGTCGTGGCCTTCGCGGCTGTCGGTGTGGTTGCCGCGTTGACCCGCCCCACGATGGAGGCGTCCTACGTCGTTCCGCCGGTTGCCGCCGGTCTGGTTGCCGTCGGTGTGTTGGTGGTGCTGGGGCGCGGGAGTGCCGTCGGAGACGTGTCCGAAGAGGACGCGCCCCGCGCAGGGGGATGGTCGCGCCGCCGGTTCGTCGGTGCGGTCGGGATCGTCGTGGTGACGGGGGCGGTGTGCGCCGGCGTGGCCCGACGCGCCGCGGACACCGGTGGGGCCATCGCCGAACGCATGCGGCTTCGATTGCCGCGCACGACTTCTGCGAGCGCGCCGGTTCCGTCGGGTACCGATCTGGGTATCGACGATGCGACTCCGTTCATCACCGGAAACCGCGACTTCTACCGCATCGACACCGCGCTCCAGGTCCCGCAGCTGACCACTGCAGACTGGCGGTTGCGGATACACGGGATGGTGGACCGCGAGATGACGCTGCGGTGGGACGACCTCCAGTCGATGCCCGCGATCGAGCGGATCATCACGCTCTCGTGCGTGTCCAACGAGGTGGGTGGCGACCTCGCCGGGACCGCACGCTGGCTGGGGTACTCCATGCGCGACATCCTCGCCGAGGTCGGGGTTCACGCGGACGCGGACATGTTGCTGGCCACCAGCGTCGACGGTTGGACCTCGGGAAGCCCGCTCGAGGCGATCCGGGACGGCCGCGATGCTCTCCTCGCCGTCGGCATGAACGGCGAACCGCTACCCATCGAGCACGGATACCCGGTGCGGCAGGTGATCCCCGGCCTCTACGGGTATGTGTCGGCGTGCAAGTGGGTCGTCGACTGGGAGATCACCCGCTTCGATCGCGCCGAGGCCTACTGGACCCAGCGGGGCTGGGGCGTGCGGGGACCGATCAAGACCGCGTCGCGAATCGATCGGCCGGCACCGCTGTCGGCGACGCCCGCGGGACCGGTGGTCGTCGCGGGCACCGCGTGGGCGCAGCATCGGGGTATCGAGTCCGTGGAGGTCCGCGTCGACGACGGACCGTGGAACCGCGCCGAACTCGCCACCGAATACTCGACCGACACCTGGCGGCAGTGGTCCTGGACATGGGACGCCACGCCCGGCCGACACACGCTGTACTGCCGTGCGACCGACGCCACCGGCGCGATCCAACCGGAAGAGCGGGTGCCGCCCATTCCGGAGGGTGCCACCGGTTGGCACAGTCGCGTGGTGACCATCGAGTGAGTTACTGGGTCCACTCCGCGGCCCAGTCCTGGCCCTCGGAGATGGCTCCCATGGTGGTCTGGCCGTCGAGCGCCTCGCGGATGATGTCGGCGTGCCCGCAGTGGTGGGAGGTCTCCCGGAGCAGGTGCAGCAGCATGGTGCGGATCGTGGACCACTCGCGCTCCGGTGCCCACGGCGCGGTGGGCTGGGGGATGAGTTCGTCCAGGCTTTCCGCGTCGGCGATGACGCGGTCGAGCGCTGCCGCGTTGCGGTCGTAGGCCTCGAGCCAGCCGGCAAGGGTCTCGCCCTCGGTTAGCTCGTATTCCGTTGTCGCCCGGCTCATGTCGAATTCGGCGTGCTCGTCTCGCTCGGTGATGACCTTTGCGGCGTTCTCCTCCCCGTTGGCGAGGTGCTTGATGAGGGCGCCGATCGTCAGCGTGCTCACGGTGGTCTGCTTGCGGGCCTGCTCGTCGGAGAGGTTGCGGGCGGTGACCTTGAGCATGTTGCGCTGGTCCTGCAGAAGGGTGAGGAGTTCGTGCTTCTCGCCGGTGACGTCGACGCTGAGTTCGGGGGTGGTGTAGGTGCTCACGGTGTTCTCCGGTTCGTCGTTGATGATCATTCGTGCTGGTGAAAATCACGTTACGAACCATTGCGGACAGCTTCGGTCCTCGTTGCACAGGGATATGGCGGCTATATCGGTTGAGCCGGCGGCGGCCGTGCCCGACGATGGGCGCCATGACATCTCCGCTCGACGCGCTCACCCGGAAGCCCGCCCGTGCCACCGACCGCGCCGCACTCGACGAACTCCTCGACGAGGCGAAGGTCGGCACGCTGAGCACGGTCGTCGACGGACTGCCGTGGTCGGTACCGATGCTGTTCGCGCGCGACGGCGACGACATCCTACTGCACGGATCGACCGGCGCGGGGGCGTTGCGCCATGTCGCCGCGGGCGCGCCGGTGACGTTCACCGTCTTCGTGATGGACGGCCTGGTCATCGCCGACACCCTGTTCGATCACTCCGCCAATTACCGGTCAGCGGTGGTGCGAGGTGTCCTAGAGCAGGTCGACGACGCGAGGTCGGTGTTGGAGGTGTTGTCGGACAAGCTGATTCCAGGTCGTGTCGCCGAAGTGCGGGAGACCACCCGCAAAGAACTCGCCGCGACCGTGGCCCTACGGTTGCCGATCGTCGACGGTCAGTGGATCGCGAAGGCGCGCACCGGCAGTCCGGGTATCGAGTCAGAGGAGTGGACCGGCGTCGTACCGATGAGAACGGTCTACGACGAGCCGGTCACGTATTCCGGTGAGACGCCGCCGGATTCGGTGCGGGCGCTGGCCGGACCGCCGGCGGGGGGCGCGAGTCTGTTGGCCGAGTAGCGCCGACCGAGCGAAGCGAGGACGCCGCGTATCGAGGTCCGACAGAGCAGAAGAGGGCCGGCCGAAGGGTTCGCGACGTTGCGAACCTGGATCGAGGTCACCGCGACCGGCTGACTTCCAGCAGCCGGCCGCGATGCTCGATGGTTACGCGGCCCAGCGGGAGGGGGGCACCCGCTGGGACGCGCGTAGGGGGACCGCGTCGTCTCCGATCGCCGACGTCGACGCGGTCGGCTCTATCCCTTGCGCAGCAGGAACCGCTGGATCTTGCCGCTGGGGGTCTTGGGAAGGGCGTCGACGAAGTGCACGGTGCGCGGGTACGCGTGCGCCGCGAACTCGGTCTTCACCAGCTGCTGCAGCTCCTTCTCGAGGGCCTCGGTGCCCTCGACGCCGGGAGCGACGACGACGAATGCCTCGATGACCTCGCCGCGCAGCTCATCGGGACGCCCGACCACCGCGACGTCGACCACCGACGGGTGCGTGATCAGCACGCTCTCCACGTCGAACGGTCCGATGCGGTAGCCGGCCATGATGATCACATCGTCGTCGCGCGCGGAGAAGAAGTAGCGGCCCTCCTCGTCGGCGCGGCCGGTGTCGCCGGTGAGGTACCAGCGGCCGTCCTCGGTGAATCGTGCGGCGGTCTTCTCCGGGGCGTCGAGGTATCCGCTGAACCACATGAGCGGGCTGGCGGGCACGTCGATCGCGATCTGGCCGTCGACGATGCCGGCGGCGAATCCCGGCATCGGCTTGCCCATCGAGCCGGGGACGAGGGTCTCGTGGACGTCGTCGTGCCAGTGATTGTTGATGAACATGCCGTGTTCGGTCTGGCCGTAGTGGTCGCGGACCTCGGTGCCGAGTGCCTGCTGGGCCCAGCCGATGACGTCGGGGGTCAGGGGCTCGCCGGCCGACGAGGCACGTCGCAGCGAGAAGCCGGTGATCCGCGGGTCCTTGCTCAGGGTGCGGTAGACGGTCGGCGCCGCGGCGAAGTTGGTGACGCCGAGACCGCCGAGGATCTGCGCGGTCAGCTCGGGGCTGAAGCCGGCATGGAGCAGCAGGTTGCGGTGTCCGGTCGCCAGCGGGCCGAGGATCCCGTAGTAGAGGCCGTAGGCCCAGCCCGGGTCCGCGGCGTTCCAGAAGACGTCGTCGTCCTGGACGTCGAGGCCGTAGTGCATGTAGGCGACGAACGAGGCGAGGGCCTTGACCGGTACCGGGACGCCCTTCGGCGCGCCGGTGGTGCCGCTGGTGAACAGGAGGATCAGGGCGCCGTCGCCGCCGACGGCCACGGACTCGGCGATCGGCTCGTGCGACGACACGAGCTGCTCGAACTGCTCACCGGCGACGATCGTCTCGACACCGTCGATGCCGTTGAGCTTCGACGCCTGGCTCGGCTCGGTGATGACGACCTTCGCCTTGCCGGACGTCAGGCGCATCTCGATGGCCGGGGTGGCGAAGGCGGTGAACAGCGGGATGTAAACGGCGCCGAGGCGGGCGATGGCCAGCAGCGACACGACGAGCTCCTCGCGCTTGCCCATGAGGACGCCGACGGTGTCACCGCGGCCGACGCCGAGCTCGGCCAGCGCCGATGCGAAGCGCTTGGAGCGCTCGGCAAGGTCGCCGTAGGTCACGTCGGTGGTGATCGGGGCGGGGGCCGAATCGGCGTCCGCGGAGGCCTCGACCTCGATCACGGTGAACGCCACCGCGTCGGGATCGTGGTCGTCGACGAGGAGTGCCGCGGCGTCGGCGTCGGGCGCCCCGTAGATTGCCAACCAGCGGTCGACCATGTGGGTGGGGGTCATGGTGGCCTGTGTCATCGTGAACCTCGCTCTTGACTGAGTAAGCTGGGTCACAGTGTGACGCGACTCAAATAGTCCTACCACCCTCCGAAGAGGGGGATAGAGAGGTGAGATGCCCGAGCCGTTGAGCGGGATCGTCACCGACGCGTTGCGACGGGTGCGCAAATCGAGCGGAGTGCCCTTGGCCTTCGCCGGCGTCGTCAACAACTCCACGAGCCTGCGTCTCCAGCACTTCGCCGGCAATCACGCTGGTGCACTGTCCGGACTCTCGGTCGACGTCGGGCACGGGCTGGGCGGCAAGGTCGTCTCACTGAACCGGCCGATGGTGGTCGAGGACTACCTGCGGACCCCGCACATCACCCACCGCTACAACACGCTGATCGAACGCGAGGGACTCCGCGCGATGATGGCCGCGCCGATCATCGTCAACCGCACGCCGGTTGCGGTGATCTACGGCGCGCTGCACACCCCCGATCCGATCGGCGGTCGCATGCTCGACGTCCTGGCCGCCGAGGCGCGCGCCGTCGAGCAGGAGATCGTGGCCTCGCGGGTCCGGCTGGAGCACGGTGCGCAGAGCGAGGACGAGCTGCGCGACCGGATGACCGCCGCCTACGCGCGCCTGCGGTCACTGGCCGACACCGTCGACGACGCCCGTCTCGCCGAACAACTCGCCGCCGTCACGGACTTCCTGCTGGCCGAGGCCGCCGCCGACTCGGTTACGGTCGAGCTGACCGGACGCGAACAGGACGTGCTGTCGCTCGCCGCGCTCGGTTACTCGAACGCGCGGATCGCCGAGGCCCTCGGCCTGACCGTGCACACGGTGAAGAGCTACATGAAGGACGCGATGCGCAAGCTCGACGCGTCGTCGCGGCTCGAGGCCGTCGTCGTCGCCCGGCGGGCCGGCCTGCTGCCCTGACCGCCCGGCCCCCGGCGATCGGTAGAAAGCATGGGGACATAGCGCGCATGGTTGCTACCGGATCGGGGTACTTCCCGGCTCCATGCGACTGATCTCGGCGATCCTGCTGACCCTCGGCCTGACCTCGGCCCTCCTCGTGGCGGCGCCGGCTGCCGCCGCACCCACGTCCGTCTGCGGTTCGACGCTGACCTCCGCCGACCGCGCCCGCATCGTCGAGCTGAGTTCGTACGACGCCGGTTCCCATGAGCTCCCGCTCGTCCAGCTTCGACGCAACGTCGAGCGTCTCTACGGAATCGTCGACATCCTCACCGAGAACAACGATCGTCGGGGACTGTTCGCGCTGGGCCTGGCATCGGTCGAGCGCGACGCGGTGATGCCGTTGCAGGATCGCCCAGCGGTTTTCCAGACCCCGCGGTGGGCGCCGGTCACCAGCCTGACACTGCTCAATCGTTTCCTCGACGCGGTGCGCGAGGAGTTCGGCGGCCGCCCGGTGCCGGGGCAGTGGCGACATTACTTCGACCTGGCCGCCGACTGCCGCGTACCCGGTCAGCGCGTCGCGATGGCTGGCTACAACGCCCACATCACCGTCGACCTGGCCTACGCGACCGCCGACTCGCGTGCGACGACCGCCAATGCGCGGGATTTCTTCTTCATCGTCGATTCCATTGCTGCGCACGGAAACTCGATCGTGACGTCGACGATCCGCGAGTACGGCGTCGACCTCGGCCCGATCTTCCGCTTCTACGTACTGGGGGAGGGGCTCGACCGCGTCGTCGGTGCCGGTCGCGCCACCGGGCCGATGCTGCGGGCTGCCGACGTCGGTTACAACGTGCTGACTTTCCGCAACGGGCTGGCGCTGCAGGACCGGACGTCGGCCGCGGGTGCCCGCGGAGATGTCCGCGGACTGTGGAACACCGGCGAGGCGGCACTGACCGCGTTCCAGGACGCCGGGCTCATCCGCTGACCGGGACCCCGACCGCCGCGAAATGTAGAAGGCATGGGGACATAGCGCGCATCTTCTCTACGGATTCCGGGGTGTCCGAGGTCACGGTCAGCAGGCCGGAATAGATCGGGGGCGGTCGCAGTTGAACAGCTCGACGGTGACGGATTCAAGCCCCGGGCCTCAACCCTTTGCCGCTTCGAGCGGCCACTCGCCGAGAGGCGCATTGACCGGCATCGTCCATCAACACGCCGAAGCCGCCGACCCTTCTGGGCCGGCGGCTTCGGTGCTGTCCGGGTGTCTCAGTGGTTGCGCAGCTTCTCGATCAGCTCGTCCTTCTTCAGGTCGGAGTAACCGCTGATGTCGAGTTCCTTCGCGCGGTCCTTGAGCTCGTCGACGGTCCAGTCCTCGTAGGAACCGGACTTGCCGCCGCTCTTGCCCACATCTGACCGGGAACTGTTGGCCGCGGCGTTGGCGATGCGCGCGGACTTCTCCTTCGAGTTGCCCTCGTCGCGCAGCTTCTCGTAGAGCTCGTCGTCCTTGACCGACGGTCCCGGGTCGCGCTTCTTCTCCGCCATGGTCTGCCTCCTCGTGGTCGACACGAACGGTTCTCCCAACAGGCGTGCCCGGTCGCGGGTACAACCAAACCTGGGCCGGACAGCGGACCCACCACCGACTGCACCACCACCGGCTGCAACGCCGACTACCTGCAGTAAACGGCGTTGAACACGAGTGGACGGCCATGGCGGGTACGGATAAGGTTGTGACGATGTGTCCGGTAAGGGCGGATCCTGTCGCCACGGCTGGGAACACAGACGAGCACGAACGCCGACAACGCAGTTTCGGAAGGAACAGAACGCATGTCTCAGACAGTCAAGGGAGTCATCTCGCGCAGCAAGAAGTCGCCGACGGAGGTCGTCGACATCGTGATCCCGGATCCGGGTGCGCGTGATGTCGTCGTGGCGATCAAGGCCTGCGGCGTCTGCCACACCGACCTCGCCTACCGCGAGGGCGGCATCAACGACGAGTACCCCTTCCTGCTGGGCCACGAGGCCGCCGGCGTCGTCGAGTCGGTCGGCTCGGATGTCACCCACGTCGAGGTCGGCGACTTCGTCGTCCTGAACTGGCGCGCCGTCTGCGGCGAGTGCCGGGCCTGCAAGCGCGGTCGTCCGTGGTACTGCTTCGACACCTTCAACGCCAGCGTCCCGATGACCCTCACCGACGGCACCGAGCTGACCCCGGCCCTGGGTATCGGCGCCTTCGCCGAGAAGACCCTCATCCACGAATTGCAGTGCACCAAGGTCAATCCCGAGACCGACCCGGCCGTCGCCGGTCTGCTCGGCTGCGGCGTCATGGCCGGCATCGGCGCCGCCATGAACACCGGCAACGTCGGCCGCGGCGACTCGGTCGCCGTGATCGGTTGCGGCGGTGTGGGTGACGCCGCGATCGCCGGCGCCAAGCTGGCCGGCGCGACCAAGATCATCGCGATCGACCGCGACCCCGGCAAGCTCGAGTGGGCAAAGGAACTCGGCGCGACCCACACCATCGACGGCACGAAGGTCGACGACGTGGTCACCGCGGTCCAGGACCTCACCGACGGCAACGGCGCCGACGTCGTCATCGATGCGGTCGGCCGCCCGGAGACCTACAAGCAGGCCTTCTACGCACGCGACCTCGCCGGCGTCGTCGTCCTCGTCGGTGTGCCCACGCCGGAGATGACCCTGGAGATGCCGCTCGTCGACTTCTTCTCGCGCGGTGGCGCGCTGAAGTCCTCGTGGTACGGCGACTGCCTGCCCGAGCGCGACTTCCCGATGCTGATCGACCTGTACGAGCAGGGACGCCTCCCGCTCGACAAGTTCGTCACCGAACGCATCGGCATCGACGACGTCGAGGCCGCGTTCTCGGCGATGGAGGCCGGCAAGGTTCTGCGTTCGGTGGTGGAACTCTGATGTCGGCGCTGCGTATCGACAACGTCGTCACCTCGGGCACCTTCAGCCTCGACGGCGGCACCTGGGACGTCGACAACAACGTGTGGCTGGTCGGCAACGACGACGAGGTCATCATCATCGACGCCGCTCACTCGGCGGCACCGATCCTCGAAGGCGTCGGCGACCGCACGGTGAAGGCGATCGTGCTGACCCACGGTCACAACGACCACGTCACCGTCGCACCGGAACTGTCCGAGGCCACGGGGGCACCGATCCTGCTGCATCCCGGCGACGACATGCTGTGGAACGACACCCATCCCGACGTCTCGCACCAGGACCTCGAGGACGGGCAGAAGATCGCCGTCGCCGGCACCGAGCTGACGATCATCAACACCCCCGGCCACTCACCGGGCTCGTCGGTGATCCACCTGCCCGAGGCGGGCGTGCTGTTCTCCGGCGACACCCTGTTCCAGGGCGGACCGGGCGCGACGGGCCGCTCGTACTCGAGCTTCCCGACGATCATCGCCTCGATCACCGAGAAGATCTTCACCCTCGATCCCGAGACCAAGGTCTACACCGGTCACGGCGACGGTACGACGGTCGCCGCCGAGGCACCGCACCTCGAGGAGTGGATCAAGCGCGGTAGCTGACCGCGTACAGAACTGACGAACCCGGCGCGGGTGGCCATCGAGCCGCCCGCGCCGGGTTCGTCATGACACGTCAGGGTCGACGCGGTTGCCCCGGCTGACTGCCGCCGGGCAGATGCTGACCGGATTCGTGCCTACCGGAGTGGGTTTCGGGATTGTGGACGCCGGTACCGGGGGTTCCGGGACCCGCGGGTCCGGCGCCGGGCGTTGCCGCTCCGGGGGTCCCATGGCCGTGCGTGCCCGGACCGGGTGTTCCGTGGCCCGGGGTGCCGGCGGAGTCATGGTGGTGGTCGTTGCCGAGCGGTCCGCGGTCGCCGCGGTCACCGCGGACATCGGGATCGAGCTCGTCGGCCCGGGCGAAGGTGCTCTCGACCTCGTCGCGCTTCTCCGCGGCCTGCGTGCCGTGGGCCCGCGCCTGTTCGTTGAGACGCTTGGCCTCGGCGGCCTTGGCGTCGGCCTCGGCCTGGGCCTTGCGCGCCCGTGCCTCGGACTCCTCGGCGATCGCCTCGCGCTGACGCATCTCCGACACCTGCCCGGTCGCGTTCTCGCGGATCTGGTGCGCCTTCGTCCGGCGGACGTCCTGACGCTTACGCAGGAACAGCAACAGAAGGGCGAGCAGGACGATCACGACGACGACGGCGACGATTATCCATACTGCGGTATCCATGGGGGCCTCCTCGATTCATGGCCTCGCACGGGTACCCACAAAGCCCGCCGGCCAACCTGCGCGGGACGATGTCGGGACTACCGCATCATGTGACGGAGTCGTCAGGCGTAACCTGCGACGAATGAGCGAGTCCGCGGTCCGCAACATCGACCACCCCGAACAGCCACCGGTACCCCGGCGTCGAATCGTCATCGCGTCGATGGTCGGTACGAGCGTCGAGTTCTTCGACTTCTACATCTATGCCACCGCCGCGGTGCTGGTGTTCCCGGTGTTGTTCTTCCCGAAGGGCGACGACACGGCCGCGCTGCTGTCGTCGTTCGCGACGTTCGGGCTCGCCTTCGTCGCCCGACCGATCGGCTCGGTCCTGTTCGGCCACTTCGGAGACCGCATCGGCCGCAAGGCGACTCTCGTCGGGTCACTGCTCACGATGGGTATAGCCACCTTCGTGATCGGACTCCTGCCGACCTTCGACCAGGTGGGTTACCTCGCGCCGGCGCTGCTCGCGCTGATGCGCTTCTGCCAGGGCCTCGGACTCGGCGGAGAGTGGTCCGGCGCAGCACTACTCGCGACCGAGACCGCGGAGAAGGGCAAGCGCGCCTGGGCCGCCATGTGGCCGCAGCTCGGTGCGCCGATCGGGTTCTTCTTCGCCAACGGCATGTTCCTGCTGCTGATCTTCGGCCTCGACTTCGACGCGCAGACCGCTGCCTCCAACCATTCGTTCATGACCTGGGGATGGCGGATTCCGTTCCTCGCCAGCGCGATCATGGTCATCATCGGTCTGTACGTGCGCCTCAAGCTCACCGAGACGCCGGTGTTCGCGAAGGCCCTGGAGGAAGGCAAGAAGGTCAAGGCCCCGCTCGCCGAGGTCGTCAAGACGAACTGGCGTCAGCTGATCGCCGGAACCTTCATCATGGTCGCGACGTACACGCTCTTCTACATCGTGACGACGTGGATCGTCTCGTACGGCACCGGCAAGGTGACCGATGCGTCGGGCGTGAAACTGTCGTTCAGCTACGCCGACTTCCTCGAGCTTCAGATCGTGGCCGTGCTCTTCTTCGCCGGATTCGTGATGGTCTCCGGACGGCTCGCCGACAAGTACGGTCGCCGCGCGTTCCTCCTCGTGATCACGGCGATGATCATCGTCTTCGGTCTGTTCTTCGCGCTGATCCTCGATCCGACGTCGATGAACAACGGGCGCATGCTGTTCTTCTTGATCCTCGGCATGACGCTGATGGGCCTCACCTTCGGGCCGATGAGCGCAATCCTGCCGGAGCTCTTCCCGACCAACGTCCGCTACACGGGTTCAGGTATCTCCTACAACGTCTCCTCGATCATCGGTGCCGCGGTGGCGCCGTTCATCGCGACGTGGATCGTGGCCGACTTCGGCGTCGGCTGGGTCGGCGTCTACCTCGCGATCGCCGCCTGCACGACGCTGATCGCACTGCTCAGCGTCCGGGAGACCAAGACCGTGGATCTCGCGGAGGTCTGATCACCACGGCGTGGTCGGGGTGTTCGGGAAGATACCGCACCCTGACGCGTGCGCCCATCCTCGGTTTCCGGTCGAGCAGGTGCTTCGTCGTGTAGGTCGTGCCACCGGGAACGGAAAACGAGACCGTCGCCCACCAGACATCGCGGTCGTCGTGAACGGCCGAGCTCAGGTGGGTCACCGTCCCCTCGACGTCCACCCCGGAGATCTCGGCGCTCTCGCGTATCCGACGTCTGCGCCACAACCGACGGGCGAGCACCTCGGCCACCGCGGCGATCGCGGCACCGACGCCGATCAAGATGAACGAGGTCGCGCCGACGGCGGAAGGCTCGTTCGTCACGGTGTAGGCGAGCGCCCCGAGCCCGTCGGCGATCAGACATCCGGCGACCGGCCACCCGAAGATCCGAGGTTCGTGTTCGTCGTCGCCGTGCGACAACACGAGCAGGCCGGTGCAGGCGATCAGGAGCGCGAGCCCCCAGGGAACGGATTCGGGGACCACCGACTCGGACGGGCGGCCGGCCGACTGGGACCATCCGATGCGGAAGAACACCGCCAGCCCGCCCGCCCCGCAGATGCCGGCGAGGACGGCACAGATCCGGCCGATGACCCGATCCGAGACCGTCCTGTTCGACCGGTCAGCCCTGTCTCTCGTCATGTCTGCCCCCGATCGGCCATGCAGTGATCCGTGTACGGTTCGCCCGAGTTTAGTGTCGGCGGCTCGGGGTACCGTCGACGTCGGACGAGGCGGGAGGGTGCGACGTGAGACTGGTCGATGTGGTTCAGACCTCCGCCGATGTCGCACGCGATCGTTCCCGCACCCGCAAGACCGAGGTCCTCGCAGATCTCCTGGCCACCGCCGCCGACGCCGAGCTGCCCATCGTGGTCGCCTGGCTGTCCGGTGAGATCCCGCAGGGCCGGCTCGGCGTCGGCTGGCGCTCGCTTTCGAAGCTGGTGTCAGAACCGGCTGAGGAGCCGTCGCTCGAGGTCGCCGAGGTCGACGCCGCATTCGGTGAACTGGCCGCCGCGAGCGGACCCGGTTCGACGACCCGCCGCGCCGAGATCCTCACCGCGATGGTCGGCGCCGCCACCGAACCCGAGCAGAAGTTCCTGATCGCCTTGCTGACCGGGGAGTTGCGGCAGGGCGCGCTGGCGGGGGTGATGACCGATGCGATCGCCAAGGTCACCGGCGAACCGCTGACCGCGGTGCGTCGTGCGCACATGCTCACCGGATCGCTCCCGGAGACCGCTGCCCTCGCGCGGTTCGGGGCCGAGGCGCTCGCCGGCGTGGGCCTCGAGGTGGGGCGCGGTGTCGAACCGATGCTCGCCACGCCCGCCGAAAACCTAGACGCCGCCCTGGAGCTCCTGGGACCCGACTGCGTCGTCGACTACAAACTCGACGGCGCGCGAATCCAGGTGCACCGCAAGGGTTCCGATATCTCGGTCTACACCCGCACGCTCCGCGACGTCACGGACAACGTGCCCGACCTCGTCGAGGTGATCGCCGGATTGCCCTGCGACTCGGTGATCCTCGACGGTGAGACCCTCATGCTCAGCGACGACGGACGTCCGCGATCGTTCCAGGACACGATGAGCCGTTTCGGCTCCGGGCCGACTGCAGCCGGCGAACCGGAGCGTCTGCTCAAGCCGTTCTTCTTCGACTGCTTGCACCTCGACGGCACCGACCTCATCGACCGTCCGCTGTCGGAGCGCCTCGCCGCCATCGACTCGATCGCACCACAACTCCGGATACCCGCGGTGACCCGACCGACCGCCGTCGAGGCCAAGCAGCATTTCGACGCCGCGATGGCCGACGGTCACGAAGGTGTGATGGTCAAGTCCCTTGACGGTCTCTACGTCGCCGGGCGCCGCGGAAAGGCCTGGCAGAAGGTCAAACCCACGCACACCTTCGATCTCGTCGTACTCGGTGCCGAGTGGGGATCGGGTCGCCGGACCGGCTGGCTGTCCAACCTGCACCTGGGCGCCCGCGACCCCGAGACCGGCGAGCTCGTCATGGTGGGCAAGACCTTCAAGGGTCTCACCGACGAGATCCTCCGATGGCAGACCGAGGAGTTCCCGAAGCACGAGACCCACCGGGACGCCCACACCGTCCACCTCCGGCCGGAGATCGTCGTCGAGATCGAACTCGATGGGGCGCAACGCAGCTCACGCTACCCGGGAGGCGTTGCACTCCGGTTCGCGCGGGTGGTCCGATACCGACCCGACAAGACGCCCGACCTCGCCGACAGCATCGAGGCCATCCGGGCGCTCCTCAAATAGGCGCGCGGACGGTCAGTTCAACGACAGCTGCGCGACCGGTGAACTGGTCGGTTGCGTCGAGCCGCCGGGCGGTTCGACGGTGAACGCCAGTGCGTCGGCGCTGTTGACCCCGGCCAGTACGGCGGTGGTGACCGGTTCGACGTCCTCGTCGGTCATGGTGCCGGCGGAACGCGTGCCCCCGGGGCCGACGAGCCACATCTGATAGACCGTGCCGGGCTCGGGTGGCGGCACCGAATTCATCACGAGCACAGCGGTATCCGTGGATTCGGCGACGTAGACGGTGGCGCTGCCGGTGGCGACCGGTGCGCTCGTCGAGCGCAGATCCTCGGCGGAGAACACCTGCTGGGCCGGTGCCGCGACGGGTGCGGGGGAGTTCGGTTCGTCGGTGCTCGACAAGCCGATGGCCCAACCGAGAGCGCCGGCCGCGATGGCGATGACGGCTGCCGCGGTCAGATAGGTGAACCGACGCGACCGACGGGGTCGACGGGCGTCGAGGTACGCGAGCGGTTCGACGGTCGCCGACTGTACGGGCTCGGGTACCTCGACCTGTAGATCCCCGACGGACGGCATCGCCGGCACGTACGGAGCAGGAGCCGGTGGTTCGTCGCGCCCCGGTGGTTCGTCGAGCCCCGCATCGGCGCGTGCGGCGGCGAGTACCCGCTCGCGCAGCGACGGCGGTGGTGGCGTCGCGGTGGCGGCGCTGACCGCGGCCATCGCCTCCCGCGTCGCCCGGACCTGTTTGGCGAACAGTTCGCGGAAGTCCGCGGGAGCGGCGGCCACCCGTGCCTCGATGTCGCGCAGCTCGTCGGAGGTCAATGCGTTGAGCCCGACCACCGGCGCGAGTTCGAGCAGTTCTGCTGATTCGGGATCGAGATGATCAGTCATGGCACACCTCCTTCCCTCGGTGTCGTACCGCGTTCACCTTCTGCTGCTGTCCTTCCGATGGGCGGCGGATGTCCGCCCGCATATGCGGACGCAGGGCCCCGATGCTCGAAGGGGTCCGGTCGTGAGACTCATGCCCTTTCTTCGGACTCGACGCCGTGGTCGGATGGGTCGGGCGACTCAGAAGCGTGCGGGGGCGCCACCGGGCATCGGCTGGCCGGTGGGAACGATCTCCGCCCCGAGCGGGAGCAGCGAGACCGGCACCATCTTGAAGCTGGCGATACCCAGCGGGATGCCGATGATGGTGATGCAGAGGGCGAGGCCGGTGGCGATGTGACCGATGGCCAGCCAGACGCCGGCGACGATGAGCCAGATGATGTTGCCGATCATCGACGCGGCTCCGGCGGACGGCTTGCGCACGACCGTGCGCCCGAAGGGCCACAGTGCGTAGTTGGCCATCCGGAATGACGCGATGCCGAACGGGATGGTGATGATCAGGATGCAACAGATGATGCCGGCGACGACGTAGCCGATCGCCATCCACAGCCCGCACAGCAGCAGCCAGATCACGTTGAGGACGGTCTTCATCCGTCCATTGTCCACGTGTGGCAGCCCGGTGGGGACGAAAGCGTGACCAGCACGGACTTCGAGGGGTGCGGACCGCTCGCACTACGATTGGTCCTCATGCGGGGACAGTCGGCTCGGACGCGGGAAGCGATGTGGGCGTTGGTCGCCACGCTCGTCCTCGTGATCCGGATCCTGGCGACGATCGCGCTCGTCCTGTTCGTGATCGGATGGGCAGTCGCGACCGTCCGCGACTCCCTCGACAATGCCTTCCTGTGGCCGGCGGTCGGCGCCGGTGCCGCATTGCTGGTGAGCACCTACGTCTACAGCTATCTGCGGGTGCGGTACCCCCGACGGAACGGCTGGATTCCCTAGGCGGCTCGCCTCCCCAGTCGGGCGAGCAAGGCGGTCTGACGGTCGGCGTCGGCGGGGACGTCGACGCGTTCACAGACCCCCTCGGAGTAGAGCGCATCGCCGAAACCGTCGGCGGCGGCCTCCATCTCGGCGAGTTGGTCGTCGGTGAACCGATGGTCGAATCCGGCGGCCGTCGCGATGTCCCACCGATGCGCGATCATGTCGAAACCGTAGAAACGGAGCAGGGTTTCGCCGATGGTGGTCGGCCCGAAGTGCCCGTCGAAGGCGCGGTCGGCGACGGACGGATCGGCGAGGCGTGCGGCGACGGCCTCCCGGTGGGTCCGCCAGCCCGACACGGGATCGTCGAGCGAGGGGGTAGGACCGAGGTCGACGTCGTGTCCGGCGAAGAAGTCCCGTTGGGTTTCGACGACGTGCGCCACGACGTCGCGGGCAGTCCAGCCGTCGCAGGGTGACGGGTTGGACCAGGCGTCGGCGGGCACGGTCGCGAGGACGTCGCCGAAACCGTCGGCGTAGGAGTTGTAGCGGTCGATCAGTGGTGCATTGTCTGTGGTGGTGGTCATGATGACAGTCAAGCGCCACTGCAGGGGACGGTGATTGATGAAACCCGACAACTCGGGATCGACGCGACTCGACGACGTCGAGCGCGCGCACCTCGTCGATCCGTCGGATGCGAGCTACCGCATCGGACGGTGGGGTCCCGGTCCGGATCTCGACGAGATGGTGCGCCGGTTCTGGGTGCCGGTCTGGTCGGTGCCGCCCGGGGCGGAGGCTCCGCAGCGTGTGCTGCAGTACCCGGTGTGCCTGGTCGTCATCAGCGACACCTACGCCCGTTTCTACGGGGTGGTCACCGGCCTGTCGGAGACGGTCCTCACCGGTGACGGGTGGGCGGTGGGCGTGATGTTCACCCCCGGGGCCGGGGGTCTGCTCGTGGGCGACGTCGCGCAGTGGACCGATCGGTTCGACGAGCTGTCGGCAGTCTTCGGCGAGCGCGGCACGCACCTCGTCCGGTCGGTACGTGCGGTGATGGTTCCTGCGCCGGACGACGAGGACGCCCAGCGTGCCGCGACGGACATCGTCGAGGACTGGCTGCGGGGATGTCTGCCGATGGACGAGGACGGTCGCCTGATCAACGCGATCGTCGACTGGGTCGAGAACGACTCGACGGTGGTCGCGGTCGCGCAGATCTGCGAGCGGTTCCACATGACCGAGCGCAGCCTGCAACGACTCACCCGCCGTCGCCTCGGCCTCACCCCCAAATGGCTGATCCAGCGCCGGCGCCTCCAGGAGGCGGCCGAACGCCTTCGCGAGCCCGACGAGACCCTGGCCGACCTCGCCGCGCAACTCTCGTACGCCGACGAGGCCCACTTCGTCCGCGACTTCAAGGCCGTCACCGGGATGACCCCGCGGGAGTTCTCCTCGCGGTTCGCTTGACCAGGACGAGTACGCTCTACACGCTGGCGAATCCGGATTGTTGCCGGGATCACACTTGGCCAGGCAGAATCGTCGGCATATGGCGAGCGACGGAGGGCGCATGACAGACGCGGCTGCGGTGGCGACACGCATCCGTCGTGCGTATGAGGATTTCCTCTCCGGTGTCACGCCCCCGACGGACGCGGTCCGGTCCATCGTCCGCGACTCCTGGGCACGGTCACTGAGCCGCGGCATCGACCCCAGCGACGTCAGTCCCTCCGACGGGCTGCCGACCGGCCAAGCGGTGTCGACCATGACCGCCGACGAGTTCGCCGAGTACCGCGCAGCCCACCCGATCACCGCGGTCCGCCCGCTGGTCCAGTCGCTGATGGTCGACGCGATCGCCGACACCGGAGTCGTGGTCGCCCTCACCGACCAGGTCGGCCGGCTCCTGTGGGTCGAGGGAGACTCCGCCGCCCGGGACAAGGCCGGCAACATCAACTTCGTCGAGGGCTCGGTCTGGAGCGAGGAGGCGGTCGGGACCAACGCGCCCGGTCTCGCCCTGGCCGTCGACCGCGGCGTCCAGATCGTCGGTCCCGAGCACTTCGCCGGTCCGGTCCAGGAATGGAGTTGCGCCGCGGCGCCGGTGCACGACCCGTTCACCGGGCACGTCATCGGCGTGATCGACGTGACCGGCGGACGCGAGGTCGCGGCCCCGTTCGCGCTGGCGGCGGTCCGGTCGGTGGTCGCCGCGGTGGAACGGGAACTGCAGTCGAGCGCCGTGGACCTCGCCGACCCGTCGACCTTCCACACCGGCGTCGTGCGGTCGAGCGCCGCCCACCTCACCGTTCTCGGCGACGGTCCGCACCGCTGGCGCCGTACCGCGGACGCGACCGGTGCGCGCACCGTCTCCCCGCGCCATGCGGAGATTCTCGTTCTCCTGCAGGCCTTTCCGGAGGGACTCAACACCGAGCAGCTCGCCCTGAAGCTCGCCGAGGAGGGGCTCGATCCGGTGAGCGTGCGGGCCGAGATCTCCCGCCTCCGCCGCGATCTCGGTGCCGATGTGGTCGCGAGCCGCCCCTATCGCCTCACCCTCGACATCTCCTCCGACATCGGGGACATCCGGGACCGCATCGAGAGCGGAGCCGACCTGGCGTCGGTGGTCGACGACCTCGGCCGCGGCGGTTTGCTGATCGAGTCGACGGCGCCGGGCATCGTCGAGATCTTCGAGGAACTGCGCGAGGACCTGCGTTCCCGGCTCATCGCGGCCGGCGACGTCGTCGCACTGCGCAAGTGGACGTCGTCGGTCCACGGGCGCGACGACCTCGCCGCCTGGCGTCGCCTCGAACACCGGCTGCCGGTCGGACACCCGGACCGGGCCGTCGTCGGCGGCCGCATCAGGCTGCTCGACAAGCGCTACGGAGTGTGAAGACCCAGTTCAGGGCACGTTGCGAACGTTGCAACTCTCGTGCAACGAGCTCACACCTACCGTGTGGAACAGATCACATCGGACATCCAAGGGTGTCCCACGTGACAGAGTCCAGCGCCCTCGAGAAGAGGCCGACACGCAAGGAGTGACCATGACCGTCTTCGCAAAGCCCGGTGCCGATGGCTCGGTGATGAGCTACGAGTCGCGCTACGACAACTGGATCGGTGGCCAGTGGACCCCGCCGGTGAAGGGGCAGTACTTCGAGAACCCGTCGCCGGTGGACGGCAAGACCTTCTGTGAGGTCGCCCGCTCGACGGCCGAGGACATCGACCTCGCCCTCGACGCCGCCCACAAGGCCGCACCGGCGTGGGGTAAGACCTCCGCCGCCGAGCGCTCCCTCGCACTGCTGCGCATCGCCGATCGCATGGAGGAGAACCTCGAGAAGCTCGCGGTCGCCGAGACCTGGGACAACGGCAAGGCCGTCCGCGAGACCCTCGCCGCCGACATCCCGCTCGCCATCGATCACTTCCGCTACTTCGCAGGCGCGCTGCGTGCCCAGCAGGGCGGGATCTCCGAGATCGACGAAGACACCGTGGCGTACCACTTCCACGAGCCGCTCGGCGTCGTCGGCCAGATCATCCCGTGGAACTTCCCGATCCTCATGGCCGTCTGGAAGCTCGCCCCGGCTCTCGCCGCCGGCAACGCGGTGGTGCTCAAGCCCGCCGAGCAGACCCCGGCGTCGATCCTCTACCTGGTCAGCCTCATCAGCGACCTGCTGCCCGCCGGTGTCCTCAACGTGGTCAACGGCTTCGGCGTCGAGGCCGGCAAGCCCCTCGCCTCGAGCAACCGCATCCGCAAGATCGCGTTCACCGGTGAGACCACCACCGGCCGCCTGATCATGCAGTACGCGTCGGAGAACCTGATCCCGGTCACCCTCGAGCTCGGTGGCAAGAGCCCCAACATCTTCTTCAACGACGTCATGGCCTCCGACGACGGCTTCCTCGACCGTGCGCTCGAAGGCTTCTCGATGTTCGCGCTCAACCAGGGCGAGGTGTGCACCTGCCCGAGCCGCGCGCTGATCCAGCAGGACATCTACGACGAGTTCATCGCCAAGGCCGTCGACCGCGTCTCGAAGATCAAGCAGGGCAACCCGCTCGACACCGACACCATGATGGGCGCCCAGGCGTCGAACGACCAGTTCGAGAAGATCTCGTCGTACCTGGCCATCGGCCGCGACGAGGGTGCCCAGGTGCTCACCGGCGGCGAGGTCGCCGACCTCGGCGGCGACCTGTCCGGCGGCTTCTACATCAAGCCGACCGTGTTCCAGGGCAACAACAAGATGCGCATCTTCCAGGAGGAAATCTTCGGCCCGGTCCTCGCGGTCACCACCTTCAAGGACTTCTCCGACGCCATGCACATCGCCAACGACACCCTCTACGGCCTCGGTGCCGGCGTGTGGAGCCGTGACGGTGCGACCGCCTACCGTGCGGGCCGCGAGATCCAGGCCGGTCGCGTCTGGACCAACACCTACCACGACTACCCGGCACACGCTGCCTTCGGCGGCTACAAGCAGTCCGGCATCGGTCGCGAGAACCACCTGATGATGCTCGAGCACTACCAGCAGACCAAGAACCTCCTGGTCGGCTACGCTCAGAACGCGAAGGGGTTCTTCTGATCCCGCTAGCTCCCTGAGTAGCCCGGAGCTTGCGAAGGGCCCCAGGTCTGCTCCCTGAGTAGCCCGGAGCTTGCGAAGGGCGTATCGAAGGGCAACCCACAGAAGGTGATTGAGAATGACCACCGAACAGATTGCTCCTGATCGGGTGGTCGCCACAGACGCCGCCGTGCAGCTCCTGACCAAGTTGTCGGAGCTGCACGGCGGTCTCATGATCCACCAGTCCGGTGGATGCTGTGACGGCTCGGCCCCGATGTGTTATCCGGTGGGGGAGTACCGCGTCGGCCAGCGCGACGTCCTTGTCGGTGAGATCGAACTCCCCGAACCCATTCCGGCAGTGCGGGTCTGGATCAACGGCGACCAGTTCGAGCTGTGGAAGCACACCCAGCTCATCCTCGACGTCGTGAAGGGACGCGGCGCCGGGTTCAGTCTGGAAGCGCCCGAAGGCGTGCGTTTCCTGTCACGGGCGCGGGCCTTCACCGAGGAGGAGAACGAACTCCTCGCCGCCTCGCCCCCGTTGACGGGTGCGACTGTCGGCGACTGACCGGCCGGTTCCACAGAATGCGTCGTGAGTGTCGAAAACCGATACTCACGACGCATTCTCGGTTTCCCGGACAGGCAGCCTCGAGCGCATACGATCGGGGGATGTCGATGCCCGGCGATGCCCCACCACCGCGACCCCGCGTGGCCGTCACCCCCATGCGGCCCCAGCGGAGCACCGGACGCGCCGGGGCTGTCCGCTGGGTCGTCCTGGGATGGATCGTGACTCTTGCGCTGACCCTGGTGACGGTCCTGCTGGTCGGCGCGTCGCTGGACGACATCCGCGCGGTCCTGGCCGCCGACCTGATCCGCGAACACCCGGACAGCGGCACCGACGCCGGCCGCGCCGTCGACATCTCCCTGCTCATCGGTGCAGGGCTCGCCCTGCTGGTCGTGGTCCTGGGCGCGGCAGGAGCAGTGCGTCTGTGGGCCGGCCGCCGTGCGGGGCGGACTCTTCTGACGGTCGGTGCCCTGGTCGCGATCGCGGGCGCGGTGGGATTCCGTCTCACCGTCGATCCGTCGACGTCCGGGCTGGCCGACGCCGGCCTTCCTGCGCCGGTGTTGTGGTTGCCGGTGGCCGCGGCAGTGATCGCGCTGATCGCCACCGGCGTCGCCTTCACCCGCGCGGTGAGCGGGTCCCTGCGCTGAAAGTCGTTGTGCTGACGTCTGTTCGAGACTCGTCGAGACGCGCCACGATGCCCTCGGCACTGCGGACGGCCACCTGGCAGGCGGACGCGACGTCCGGTGCGATCAGCGGGTGGCCAGCGATGGACCGCCATGTGCGAACGGCCTCGATCGCCGACATGCGAACAGTCGGCGGATCGGTTTCGGCGGGGAGACCCAGACGTGTCGTCGGATCGATCCCGGAGCCGCCGATCAGGCGGGTGAGGTCGGCGATCTGATCCGCAGGCAGGTCGAGTCCGCCGCCGCGGATGGTGGTGAGGAGTCGCAGTTCGCGGAAACCGTGCACATCGGCGAGCTCTCGTCGGACCGACGCCCGTAGTTGCGCCGCCTGCGTCGACAGGGACGTCGCCAGCAGGTGATCGAGCGTGACCAGTGCCGAATGGGATTTGAGTTCGTCGGCACGCTGAGCGAACTGGGTGTCGATGATGGCACTCAACTCGGGCAGGCCGCTGCGGTCGAGGAGTTCCGCGGCCAGCGCGGTCGACGACGTCGCGCCGAAACGGATGAGCGTGACCGCCAGCCGGATGCTGAAGACGCCGAACCGCTCGGCGAGTGATCGCCGGAGACCCGCGGGGATGTCGGGCAGGATGTCGGGCCGCGCGAATCGATCCACCGTCAGCAGCGCTGCTTCGAGCTCGGGTCCCGGCGTCGAGGCCAGTTGTGCCAGCGCGCGGAACTCGACCTCGCGCAGCGTCCGGGCCGCCAGGGCGAGCAACCCCGCGACGGGTACCACCGCCTGACAGAGACCGGTCCGTTCGAGTTCACCGGCGAAGCGCCCGGCGATCTGTTGGGCGGAGATCATCGCGTCCATCCGGCCGGCGCCCAGCTCGTCGGCGCGGGATACGACACCGATCACCCCCAGCGGGCCCGACGAACCGCCGATCGCGGTGCCGATGCGTCGCAGCATGGCCGTGTCCGTGGCGGTGAGGGAGCGCAGCAGGTAGACGACCGCGTCGACCCCCGACTGGCCCCGGTGCTCGTCGGCCCGGGGCGCGAGGAGGCGGATCGTGTAGTCGGACAGCTCCGTCGACAGCGATGCGGTACCCGGTGTGTCCACTATCGTGGTGGATTGCAGTGCGCGGGCGGGCCATTCGACATCGAGATGATCCACGCGATCGGCGGTGAGGCGTCCGAAGTCGAAGCCCAGGCGTCCGTCGACACGGGTCACCGGGATCGGTACGGTTCGACCGTCGTCGACGTGTGCGGTCACCGACGGCGACCGGCCGCCGCGATACCAGGTCACCACCCGGGTGCACTCGGTGGCGTCGGTCGGTGCGATGTCCTGTCCGACAAGCGCATTGAGCAGGGTCGACTTCCCGGCTTTCAGCGATCCCGCCAGCGCGACCCGTACCGGTTGATGCATCCGGTGCTCACAGAGATCGAGTTCGGCCTGGGCATGGGGTGCGTCGGCCAGGGCGCCACGAGCGGCATCGAGAAGCGCACGCGCACGATCGACCCCGGCCATCAGTGGGACTTCCCGGCCGCGTGGCGACCGACCTTCGGCTGGGCCGGTTCGGAGCGAGCGGGCGCGATCTGGCCGGGGTCGAAGTGATCGGCGGCTCTGCGTAGCGCGGCGACCGCCGACAGCCGGGCCTCGAGTTCGGCGGCGCGACGGGTTCGTTCGGACTCGGTGGAAGTGGCGGCAGACTGTGCGGCACTGAGGGATTCGGAGATGGAGCGAGCGGTCTGCTCGGCGACCGAGCTGAAGTGGTCGCGCAGCACGCGCTGGATCACCCGCAACCGGTCCCGGGACTCCTTGCCCACCTGGAAGCTGACGTCGTCGGTGAACGCCCGTACCGCCACCTTCGCCTTGGCTCGGCGTTCGAGTACCTTCGCCTGCTTGTCGTCGCGGTAGGCCTTGGTGCCCAACAGGAGTCCCGCGCCCACCGACACCGGGTTGATCAGGGCCATGCCGACCATCGTCGAGATGAGTCCGAACATCAGCACGCCGCCGTACGACCCCCGCATCCCGATCAGGAGTTTCTGTGTGACCCCGACCTTGCCGCTGTCGAGTTCGGCGAGTTCGGACACCGAGTCGAGAACACCGTTCAGATCGGCGATGTCGAAGTCGGGAAGCGAATTCTGGCCTGCCGCCGCGAAATGATCGGCGACCCGTTCGGCCAGCCAGACCGACCGCTCGTGAGCCCAGACGAAGTTGTCGCCGATCACCGTTGCCGTCTGCTCGGTCAGCCATTCGGCGAGTTGTTCCCAGTCGACGCCCGGGTCTCCCTCGTCGATGGCGCGCTCGGCCTCGCGCGTGACCGCGCGGAGCCGGTCGCGGAGGTCGTGGTCGATGTCGGCGGCGAGGTCGGCGACCCCGTCGGCCAGGGTCTGCTGCCACTGCGCGGATTGCCGGCGCATCGCCTCCGCATCGGCCTTGGCCTCGTGCAGCGCGCGGACGGCCTTGTTCGCGGTGTCCGGATCGCGCAGCGCGGCGAGTTCGCTGCCGAGGGTGAGGGCGAGATGTTCGCTGACCACCCGGAGATCGGTGGCCACCGCTCCTCGGGTCGCCTGTCGGGCGGTCGCCACCACGTGATCGCGGAGGTAGCGGTAGAGATCGAGGAAACCGGCTTCGGCGTTCAGCTGTTCGTCGCCCAGCCGCAGCGCGTGAGAACGCAGCACCGACGACACCGGCAACAAGGGGATGTCGATGCCGGCGGTCCGGAGATGCGAGCGGTCGGCGTCGGCGACGGCCCGCCAATGCGGGTACAGGTCGGTCTTCGTCAGCAGGCAGGCGACCGTCGGGCAGAGGCCGATCACCTGCTGGAGGAAGGACATCTCCGGCGCGGTGAACTCCTGGCTGACGTCGGACAGCACCAGCACCGCGTCGGCGGCGGCGACCATGCCCAGAGTGGCTGCGGCATAAGGGTGTCCGTGACCGCCGACACCGGGGGTGTCGACGAGGACGAGTCCGTCCGCCAGCAGCGGACCGGGTGCACCGATCTCCAGTCGCAGCACCTCACGGCCGCCGGCGAGGGGCGAGTCGGGGGTGACGGTACCGATGGCGTCCATCGGGACCGGGATGCGACTGTCGGCGGACGGACCGTCGACGACGAGGTGGGCGGTCGGTTGGGGCGCGTGCGAGATCACGGTCGGCACCGCGGTCGTCTCGTCGTCTCCCACCGAGCACACGTCGAGGTCCAGCAGGGCGTTGACGAAGTGGCTCTTGCCCTGTTTGAGCTGACCCACCACGACGATTCGCAACCGGGGGTCGGAAATGCGGGTCCGCGCGCCGTCGAGGCGGGTGACGAGATCGGTTCGCCCGGCCTCACGGGCCACCTCCGACATCGTGCTCAGCAGATCGCCGATGGTCGACGGTCCGGTCGGGGTGGCGGTCGCGGGAGCCTGCGCGACGTCGACCGTCCGACCGCTGGCCGGGAACTCGGCGGGTGAGCTTGTCATGGTGTCCTCACGGTAGTTCTGAGTCGGCGCACGCGGTCGGCATTGGGGAGGTGTTCCGGCGCGTGCCGCGGAGACGAGGTCGGCCCCGGCACCGTCCGCGTCCAGTGGGTACTGGCGTCGGGCGATGCCGGGGCGAGGCCGTCGGGTCCGGGGTCAGCCGGCGTCGGGTCCGGCGTCGACGTCTCCGGATGCGGTGGTACCGGCTTCCGGGTCGGCACCCAGCCCGCCGGTGAGACCTCCGGTCAGGCCACCCGTCAGCCCGCCGGTGAGATCCCCGGTGAGGCCGCTCGTCGTGTCGACCACTCCGCCGACCGTCGAGTCCAGGGCGCCACCGAGTCCGGCGTCGGTGTCCGCGCTGCCGCCGAGGTCGACGCCGCCATCGGCCTCGCCGCCGCCGGTGAGTCCGCCGGTCAGGCTGCCCGAGAGGTCGCCCGGGAGGTCGGCGCCCAGGTTGCCGATCGCATCGGTCGTCGCGCCGAGGGTGCCGCCCAGCGTCGAACCGGCCGTGGCGGTCGCGTCCCCGCCGACGGTCGCGCCGCCGTCGGCCGCACCGGAGACGGCGGTCGTCAGGTCGTCGGTGACCTCCGCGGGGAGTGAGCTGTCGAGGCCCAGTCCACCGCCGAGACCCAGTCCACCGCCGAGACCGAGATCGCCGCCGAGGGTCGAACCGAGCCCCGACTCCAGCGTCGCCCCGAGTCCGGCGAGTCCGCCGCCGAGTCCCGTCTCCAGGCCACCGGTGAGGTCACCGACGACACCGCCGGTCAGGCCGCCGGTCAGGATCGGGCCGCCCACGTTGATGCCGTCCTCCGGCGAGATCACGAGACTCGGGTTGAGCACCGCACCGAGCTCACCGGTCAGCGCCCCGTTGAGACCGCCCTGCAGTGTGGACTCCAGGGTCGTGACGAGCCCGTTCGTGGCCCCGAGATCGACGTCGAGCGCATTGCTCAGCGTGCTGGTGAGGGCACCGCCCAGGTCTGCTCCGCCGGCCAGCCGTCCGGCGAGGTCACCGCCGAGGTCGCCGGTCAGCGCGGTACCGAGAACGGCACCGAGCGATGCGCCGAGATCGGCTCCCACGTCGCCGCCGGCTCCCAGGACCGTCCCCAGCGTGGCGGTGAGGTCGCCGGCCGTCTCGGTGACCAGGCCCAGATCGGCGCCCGCGCCCAGTGCGGCGTCCAGCGCTCCGCCGAGTTGGGTGATGAGGGCGCCGTCGACGCCGAGGGCCCCACCGAGATCGCCGGCCAGCAGTTCGCCGACACCGAGACCGGCACCCGCCGCGGCGTCGAGGATGCCGTCGACACCCGCGGTCGCACCGAGTACACCGCCGAGCGCGGCACCGAGTTGGGCAGCGAGGTCGCCGCCACCACCGAGTGCGGCCCCCAACTGGGCGGCCAGGTCGGTGGTGAGGCCTGCGTCGAGGAGACCGGCCAGGTCGGTGCCGAGCACGCCGCCGAGGCCGAGCGCCCCGCCCAGCGCGGCCCCGAGATCGGCGCCGGCCGCTGCTCCGAGAACACCGCTGAGCACGGTGCTCAGCGCGGAGTCGAGTCCGACGCCGGCCGACAGCAGTCCGCCGAGCGCGCCACCCAACTCGCCGCCCAGGCCGCCGATCACGTTCAGTCCGCCTTCGAGGGCGCCCCCGACGGAGCCCTCGAAGACGCTGCCGAGTCCCGCGCCCAGTCCCAGGCCGGTCTCGAGTCCTCCGCCGAGTCCGGCGGTCAGATCGGCGGCGAGGCCACCGTCCAGTGCTGCGGCCAGGGTGCCGCCGAGCGCGGCGCCCAGGGCACCCGCAGCGTCGCCACCGGCCTCGAGACCTGCGGCGAGTGCGCCCGAGATCGAGGCCCCCAGATCGCCACCCGCGGCGAGGGCCGCGTCGAGGTCGACGAGACCGCCGGCCGCCAGCACCGATTCCAGGGTCGCGGCGAGGCCGGCCTGGGCACCTCCACCCACCCCGAGAGCGGCGGTCAGCGCACCGGCGAGCACCGCGTTCGCACCGGCCGCGCCGGTCAGCGCCAGTCCACCGGCCGCGGCAGCGGTGGAGGTCAGGGCGACGCCCAGCGCGGTCCCGACGGATGCGGCAGCCGAACCGCCCGCCGCCAGGGTCGAGCCGAGGGCGCCGGTCAGCGTCGCACCGAGTTCGCCGGACAGGTCGGCGACGGCCTGTGCGTCGAGAAGCCCGGACAACGTCGCGGACAGGTCACCGGCGACGTCGAGCGTCGAGGAGAGGGCTGCGGTGAGGTCGGCCGACAGGTCGGCATCGAGGCCGAGCGCTCCGGAGAGGACCGCGGAGATGGCGCCGCCCGCGCCGAGTCCGGCGGCGAGCGCGGTCGAGAGGTCGGCGCCGAGCGCACCGCCGGAACCGAGGGTGGCGCCGAGCAGTCCGCCGAGCGTCGCGCCGAACTCGCCGGCGAGTTCACCGCCCGCACCGAGTGCCGTCGACAACTGGGCGGCGAGGCCGCCACCGAGTCCGATGCCGGCGCCGGCGGCGAGGAGGGCGTCGAGCGACGCGCCGAGCTGACCGACCAGCACACCGTCGGCGTCGATCGCGCCGGCGAGCGCACCGGCGATCAGCGGGCCGGCACCCGCACCGAGCTCGAGGCCGCCCGCGACCACGGTGTCGAGGGCGGCGCCCAGCGTGGCGCCGAA